>JBBQRO010000004.1:0-59652 GCA_038214685.1 Acidimicrobiales bacterium | reverse complement strand
GTGGACTCGTAGCCGTAGGGCACTCGGCCGTCGATCAGGTAGGCAGGCAGGGCGTCGGGCAGGTTGGCCTGGTACTTGACGGTCTGCCACTCCACACCCGAGAGCGTGGTGCCCTTCTTTTTCGCCTCGACGACCCCGACGGCCTGGCGGTTCACGAACAGCACGTAGTCGGCCGGGCCGGCATCGGTGACTAGTTCCCGCACGGCGACGCCCGTGCCGGCGTAGAGGTTCACGGCCTTGTAGTCCTGCACGATCCAGCCGGCCGCCGCCAACATCCCGTCGATCCGGACGCGGGCGCGCTGCTCAGGCAGCAAGCGGTCGTGGTCGCTGGAAGTCATCGCCGGCAAGCACGCTACGAGACGAACGGTCAAGCTGGCGCAACGACAAGTTTATGAGTCGTTCCGCAACCGTAAGTACCTCGGTCGGCAGGAGCTCACGGCACGCTCGTTCTTACAGGCCGAGCTCCAGCCCGGGCGGCTCGATGGCAAGAACTCTCCCAAGGCTGCGGTCGAGGCGTTCGCATGCCTGCGATGCAGCTCGGCCGTTGGCGACGATGGCCGTGTCCTCCCAGTCCCATGACCGTCCGAGATGCCTGTAGCGACCGCTGCCGTCGACGTCGAAGGCGGTGGCGTGCTGGTCGAGCCTCGCCGCCGCCTCATCCCACAGGGCGCGATCGGGACCGCGCTCGGGGCGCGGCCCGAGACGATCGATCACGTGACTGGGCGGATCATCGGCGATCGAAGATGCACGTGAGGAAAGGTCCCGATCCAGTTCGCGCCGGATGCCGTGGCGCTCACGGTCGAGGCTGGCCCGGTCGCGCATGGTCGCCTGCGCGTCGGCGAGCGACCTCTGTATGGCCGGAAGACGTCCGTCGATCTCGGTCATCGCAGCGCGGCTCTCCCTGATGGTTCCGCGTGTCTGGTTCAGATCCACCCGTGCTTGTGCGAGCTCGGGCCGGTGGAAGCGCCTGAGCACGGGCCGATCAAATTCGTCGATGACCGCCTGGGCACCGTCGCGGCGATCCTCTGCTGCGGAGAGGCGAGCGGCCAGCTCTGCATTGCGCTTGGTCGCCCGCTGGATCTCCCGGAGATACAGGGGCGCCCGCTCTTCGGCAATCGAGAGCGTTCTGGTGATCTCGTGCTCGCGCTCAATGAGCTCCCGGAGCCGGGTGGGGTCGAGCCGCTTGTCCCCATCACCTCCGCCACGCGCAGGCTCGGGTCGTTGAAGCTCGGCTCGGCGGGCGACGGCCGGCTGGTCGATCCAGTCCCGGGCCAGGGCCTGGGCCAAGGCGTCTCGGGCCGTCTCCTCGCCCTCGATGACCACGAAGGCTTCATTGCTCTCCCGACCGCGAGTCATCGGTACGTAGACCCCGCGGGTATCGGCGGGGCCGTCAAGGAGCAGGAAGGAGCGATCGACCGTGCGGCCTTGGTTGGCGTGGCTCGTCTGGGCATAGGCGAGTTCAACGTGCCCGGCGACGTACTCCGGCGGGAGCTGAACCTGCCCGGTGCGGCCGGAGACGGTCAGGGAACCGTCACGGTGGACGGCGAGGATGTCCCATCGGTCTCGGTTCTTAACCATCAGCCCGCGGTCGGTGCGCAACTCCCGGTCGTTGTGCCGAGTGGCGACCAAGTCGCCCACATGCAGCCGGTATCCGCTGGCGACGACCGTCGGGCGGGACACGTCGATCTCTCCCGCCTCGGCCCGCAGCGCCTGCGCCCGTTGGTTCAGGGCAACGACAGTCTCGTTGGCTGGCGCCATCATCGCCGCGCTCTCGCCTCGCGAACGGGCCTGCCACCACGCGGCAACGACCCTCTTCTCCATCTGCCGGCGGCTCCCGCCGTGGAGGCGGCCATGCTCCTCGTAGAGCGCCAGGACCTCGGGGTTCCCCCGTCGTAGCTCCAGGCTCGCCTCCCGCTCCCAGCCCTGAACGAAGCGACGGACACGGTCCAGCTCGATCGCCCCATGGCAGTCGATCAGGTGGCCGAACATGCCGGAGCGGCCGACCGCCGAGAACTGAAGCGGGTCCCCCACCAACGCGAGCCGCCATCCCCTCTGATCGGCCAGGTCGGCGAGCTCGGCCAGCTTCGGCGTGGGAACCATCGCCGCCTCGTCGACGACCACGGTCGCTCCGGCCGGAAGGTCGTAGCGGTGGTCGGGCGGCCTGTTCAGGCGATGCTCGACGAGGAGCTTGTCGAGGGTGTCCGAGGAGAGCCCGGCTTCGACAGCGAGAACTTCAGCCGCAGCGGCCGAAGGGGCCACGCCGAACACCGCCCGACCGTCGGCGCGCAGTTGCTCGATCGCAGGCGCCAGCGCTGTGGTCTTCCCGGTGCCCGCTGGCCCGACGACCAAGACCAACTCTCGGCTTCCGGCCACGGCGGCAGCAACCTCGCGCTGGGGACCGGACAGGCGAGCGTCGGCCCGAACGGCGATGTCGTGGCCGCCCCTGCTGAGGCGCCGCTCGGCCCAACCGATCAGCCGCTCCTCCTGGGCGAGGATCTCTGGGGTGGTCAGCGCCCGGTCTGCCACCGACTCGGTGACCGGCCGGCCGTCGCCACGCAGCCTGACTCCTTCGCCGATAGGCCGGGAGATGTCGATCAGACGCTCGACCGTCACCCGATCGGCGAGACCGTCCAGCCATGGCACGAGCACGTCCGCTGGCACGGCGACATCCGTGGGGACAGCCGCCGCCAGCTCACGGACCAGCTCGGCAGGCCGCCAGGAAGACTGTCGCTCGGCAAGCGCTTGAAGCGCCTGGGCAGCGACCCGCTCAGGGGGGATGTCAACAAGGGCCTGACCGCTCCTAACCGATGCCGCCTCGACCACGAGCCGCTCGGGTTCGCAACCGATGGCCCGGGCTCGATCGGTCCATTCCTCGTGCAGCGCCTGGGCGTCGTCGCCGTGGGACTTGGGCGGCCGGCTGTCGGTGACGGCCTCCCGTTCCAGGCGCCAACGCTCGCGAGGAGTCGGGTCCCGTTGCATCTGCTCGCTGAAGCGCTCCAGCTTCTCCGCGATCCGGTCCTCCACCTCACGAGTGCGGGAGGAGAACTCCTCCCGGACATCCCGGGGGACGTCTCGCATCTCGGCGATGCCGTTGACCGGCTCCTCCCAGGCCACACCGAGCGAGCGCGTCAGCTCGGCCCTCAGGCTGGCGTGGTAGATCGCGCTCAACGTCCGCTGGTCGAACTTGATGGTGCGGGCATCGAGAGCCAGCCAGCGTCCGTCGTCGGACGCCACCCGGTTGGCGATCACCACATGGGTATGCAACTGCGGGTCGAGCGCCCGGCTCGTGTGCTGGCGGAAGCAGGCGGCGGCGATGCCGTCGGCATCCAGCGTGGCCACCTGACCGTCGATGCGGTAGCGGGTGTGGGCGTGGGCTTCGATCCAGTCGACCATCGATGCCACCGCCGCATCGTGAGCCTCGACGACGGCGGTGCGCGTGGCGTCGTCGCCCACTGCGAACAATACGGAGGCCGACTTCGGTGCCGACGCCGTCACGTCAAAGCCTCGAACGGACTTTTCGCCGTAGGCGCGACCGAGGGGATCGTTGCTGCCGGGTTCGTGGCCGGCCATGAGGTCGAGGAAGTCCTGGTCACGTACCTCGCCGACCAGGCCGAGGAAGACAGCTCCATCACCTCGCCATACGCCGGCTGGCTCGCCGGCGTCCAGGTAGTAGCTCGGGAGGGCCTCGACGTAGTACAGCCCGGCATCGACGCCCTTGAGCGTCGTGACGCGCACGGTCACCGGCACCACCCGCCTGCGGGTGTGCACTCGTCTGTCCTGAATTGCGACAGGAGGATCGTAAGGAGATCGGTCAAGGTTCGGTGCCCTTCTCGTCAGGTCGACGCGGATCGGGATCGCGTGACGGTGATGCCGGTGCCCGTGAGGTCGAGGACGTAGGTCGGTCGCTCGAATCGGCTCGTCGCACTCATTGGCCTGGTGCGGATCACCTGGGCTCGGTGAAGTTCTCGAAGTCGGCGGTGAACGGTGTCCTTGGACAGAGACGGGAGTCGCGCAGCGATGTCACGGACACTCGCCTGTACGACGAACTCGGCGTCGTGCTGCTCGGCGTGGATCAGGAGGTCGTGGAGGATGACGATGCCATGGGGCCCATGTGCCTCCATGAACATGCGTGCCTGCGGGTACCGGTGCTCGATCCGTATCTCAGCCGTCACTCCGTCGTTGCGGGAGGGCATCGTCACCTCTGCACCTAGGACGATTAGTCTGCCGATAAGCAGACTCAAACTACAGGCTTGTAACGGAATCGTCAATTGGGACGACCGGTCGCCTAGTCTGAGGAGCGGGGGTGAGGCTCAGTGGTTTCGAAGCGCCGGACGAAGGAAGAGCGACAGGCACCGCTCTTCTGGGGCATCACGCCGAACCAGTTGGTCGGGTACAACCTGTGGTGCGCCCGTCAGGAGCGGCACTGGACACAAGCGCAGGCGGCCGAGGCGCTGGAACCGTACCTCGGCGTCCGTTGGACGGTTGCGCAAGTGTCGGCTGCCGAGCGCTCGGTCGACGGGACTCGCATCCGCCAGTTCACCGCCGACGACCTCGTGGCCTTCGCCCAGGCCTTCGAGGTCCCCATCACATACTTCTTCCTCCCCCCGCGACCCGAGGCGACGTGGAGCAAGGTCAAGCCTGGGAGCTCCAAGGACGAGCTCAACCGCACGATGGCGGTGATGATCGACCTGATCTTCGGCGACGCGAGTAAGGGCGTACCCCTGCTGTCGGGGCACCTGCACGACATCATGAGGGACCTCGACCCTGCCCTTTACTCCGACGCTCAGCGACGGATCTTCGCCTTGGCCCGCCTGCGCCTGCTCGGAATCGTGGGCCACGCAATCGGAAGCATCGGCGGATGGCGGGAGTCATTGCGCAAACTCGCAGACGAGCTGGGAGAGTTGGAGGCCGATGTCGCTTCGGCTATGGCGCATTCGCTCCCAGACGTGGCCGAGGAGGACATCACCGGGCCGGGACGAGGAGGTGTCCGGACCTGAGCCGAACCGGGCCGGTCAAGGGCGGGGTCAGGCGTCCCCGTGGACCGTCGCCAAGCGGAGGCCCTGACGGGGCCGGCGCTGCCACGGCGTCAATGGCCATAGCCCGCCCTCAACGGGCGAGCTGGACGCCATCTCCCGTCCCTGACGATCGTCTCGGTGTCCGACGGCGTGCGGGAATCAGAACGGCAGGGTCGCCTGGTCGACGTTGGCGTGGCGGACGCGACGCTGCGGGCTGGGCCGCTTTGGTCCCGACGGCGGGGTCACGCTGCGTGGCGAAGGCAGAGCGGGCTTCAGGTCATCATCCTGGGGCGGCCACACGATCTCAAAGCCAAGCCAGATCTCCAGCTCGGCCCGGTAGATGAGGATTAATCGGCCGATGCGGTGGCACGGAATCCCTTCGCGGCGATCGCTCGCCAGGGACAGCCGGCACTGCGCATAGGCGGTCTGGCGGCCGATGCCGAGCACCTGAGCCGTCTGCTCCACCGTCAGGACATCCTTCGACGCACGTCGCACGCGCTCTCCTATCTAGCAGAGTGATCGGCGGCCTTGCAGAGTACGCCCAAGCTGAGTCATAATGCAACGCGCTTCCCCTGATCCCCAATCGATCAGCACGAGCCGGCACCAACCGGCAGGAGGATCATCCCCCTCCCCGCTCGGAGAGAGCACCGAGCGGCACGGCACGGCACAAGGAGGTCCGTGATGAGAGGTCACGTCGCCAAGAAGGGCAACCGCTACTACGCCGTCATCTACGAAGGCATCGATCAGGCCACCGGTCGCCAGCGGCACCGCTGGTACGCAGGTGGCACCACCCGCAAGGAGGCCGAGAAGCTCCTCGCCGAGATGGTCAAGCGCAACCACGACGGTGACTACCGGGCACCAGAGCGAATCACCCTCGGCACCTACCTGGAAGAGCGGTGGCTTCCGGCGAAGCGGGCGCAGCTCCGGCATTCAACATGGGACTCCTACCGGCGCAACGTCAGGATTCACGTCCAACCCCGCATCGGCAACATCCCGCTGCAGCGGCTCACCCCCGAGGATCTCGACGCGTTCTACGCCGGGCTGCTCGTCGACGGTCGGCGCAACGGTGCCGGCGGCGGCCTATCGCCCCGTTCGGTACGGATCATCCACGGGATGCTGCGCAAGGCCCTCGCCGACGCCTGTCGGAAGGGGACCCTGGTGCGAAACGTCGCCGACCTGGCCGACCCACCCAAGCCCAACGCCTACGGCAACAAGGAGATGCGTAGCTGGACGGCGGCCCAGCTACGCCAGTTCCTGGAGGAGATCGACGGCCACCGCCTGGCGCCGGCCTTCTTCCTCGCCGCCAACACCGGCATGCGCCGAGGGGAGGTACTCGGGCTGCGGTGGGATGACGTCGACCTCGACGCTGCCCGGATCTCGGTCCGCCACGCCGTGCTCAACGTCGCCTACGAGCTCGTCGTCGCCGACGTGAAGACGAGGGCCAGCCGGCGCACGATCGACCTCGACCCCCGAACCGTCGCCGTGATGCGGGCCTGGCGGAAGGCACAGCTCGAAGAGCGGGTTGCCCTCGGCGACCGACCCGACGACGCCGGCATAGTCTTCGCAGCGCTCGGCGGCGGCCCAACCCATCCCGACCTCTTCAGCCAGACCTTCGACCGCCACGTCGCCAAGTCGACGCTCCCGAGGATCCGACTGCACGACCTGCGCCATACTCATGCCTCGATCCTTCTGAAGGCCGGCGTGCCCGTGAAGGTGGTCAGCGAGCGCCTCGGCCACAGCAGCCCGGCGTTCACGATGACCGTCTACCAGCACGTTCTCCCCGGCATGCAGGCGGACGCAGCGGCGACCTTCAGCCACACGGTCTTCGGGAGTGATTGAAAGGTAGGAGCTACCGTCGTTCCATAGAGACTGGCCACGCCAAAGCGGCGCGCACCGACATGCCGAGCGACTTGGGCCTCCGCGGGCGACAGCGCGTCCGCCCGAACACTGCGGCTGCGCTCATCGACTTCGATAACTGGTACCAGGCCACACCGGCAGCGATGATCCAGCCGGTCTTGGCCCAGTGTCTGAGCGAAGTCACCCGCGAACTCGTCTCACTCGGGCCGTACGTCGAGTTCGTACTCGTTCGGCTGTATGGCGGATGGACTGAGAATGGCACCCTGACGGCCCGAGCATCGGAGATCGCCGCCGCCATCGCTGTTGTCGATTCCTTCCCCATGCCGCTTCCCGCTGGCGACCGCATCGTCCACGGTGAGGTGGTCCTCGCTCAGGGGCTCTACATCGCACCACATGTGGATCTAGGCGATACATCCCGCCGCAGGATCGGACCACCGCGTCTACGAATCAACGGAGCGCCCCTGCCGGTGGGCTGCCTTGAACACCTTGAGTCGTGTCCAGCCAAGATACTACAAAAGTTTACCAAGACGCCGTCGAAGTCATGTCCTGTCGAGTCCTGTCCAGTAACTGCAACGACCGCGTTTGTCACTAGGGAACAGAAAATGGTGGATACCCTTATGGCATGCGATCTCCTCGACCTAACGCACGACGAGGACGTCGTGGCAATTGCGATAGTGACCGCTGATTCCGATTTATTACCGCCTGCAATCCATTCTCGTTCACTGAACCGGTGCAAGACGCTCGTCATGACGAATCGCCCCAACTGGTCGCAGGAACACCGCGACCTACTCAGCCGGCACGGGATCGAATATCGAGGACCGGAGTTGTAACTATGACAACCGATATAGACCGAATCATCTCGGATCTCTCCGCCTTCGCGGACGATGACGATGACGTAGTGGTCGACAGTACGGGAGCGCTCATCCTCGCGCGTAACGGCAAGGACATCTCGGGCCGGTTGTTCGAAGACGTCGACCGCGGCCTCCTGGTTGAGGTTGATGGTGAATGCATGTCATACAGTCGCTTCATCACACACCATTTGGCGCGCCTAGATGTGTTTGCCGAGCGACTATTGGCAAAGAGGAGCGATCCGCCCAACTTCATCGACGGTCCGGGTCGTCTAGATTCCCCCCGGGAAGACCCAAGCGAAGCGCCGGCGCTTTCTTTGCTCACCGAGGAGTGTCGGACGGGCTCGCCATTTGCTACCCGCGTTGTATTCATCACTGCGGATGCCGGCCACGGCAAGACGATTCTTTTACGAGAGCACCAGCACAGACAGGCTGAGGCCTTCCTTGCTGGTAAGGCGTCCTATCTCTTCTGGCACGTGGACCTCCAAGGTCGGCAACTCGTTCGTCTTTCGGAGGCGCTGATGGGAGACCTCGGCGACCTGCGCATCACCGGCCTCTGGATGCCAGCTATCCTTAAGCTGATCCAGCAACGCGCGGTTGTGCTTGCGATTGACGGGTTTGACGAGTTGGCGGCCGAGCAGGGAAGCACGGACGCTCTAGGCGCTCTTGCGGTCCTCGTTAAGCAGCTAGCGGGCCACGGTGTAGTCGTTGCAGCGTCCCGACGCACCTTCTTCGATACCGAGGATTACATCGCTCGGGCTGGTCTTCTACGTAGATCCATGGCCGCGGCATGTGAGTTCGACCAGATAAGTCTGCGCCCATGGGGTCGAGGCGAGGTATTGGCTTTCCTGTCCGGATACGAGATGAATGGCAAGCACATCCCCGACGCCGAAGCCACGCTGGACTCATTACAAGGCGAACTCGGAGGGGATGCCGGGCATCCGATGCTCACTCGGCCTTTTCTCGTGAGTCAGATAGCTAGAGCACTCGCGCTGTACAACACGACTCCTGGCGACTTCATTCGAGGGATGGACGATCCGCTCAAGGGAGTCGCAGCGCTCGTTCAGGCGTTCGTTCAGCGCGAGGTTGCCGAGAAGTGGCGACACCGCGAATCGGGCGAGCCATATCTGACAATCGATCAGCATATGGAACTGCTATCTGTGGTGGCGGATGAGATGTACCAAGCGCAACAGGACCGCCTTGGCCTAGACATAATCGAGACCCTTGCGGCACTGCTTTTCGAGAAGTGGGGAATCGATGCTGACAAACGAGTCAGCGTTATGCAGATGGTGAGAATGCACGTGCTGCTGACCGTACCTCCGGATGGATCCGCGACGTCGCGTTCATTCGATCACGCGGAATTTCGCGACTACTTTGTTGCCTACAGCCTTCGTGCGCAACTCGACCAGGCAGCGCACGGTGAGGTTCCGTCTGCCTTGGGTCGCTTCCTGAGCCTCGCTCAGATATCGGATTCAACTGCGCGATACGTCTGTTCGATGCTAGAACTTAACGTAGGGCGTTCTACGAGCCTCACCGCTGCGCTATCGAGACTTGGACTTGATGAATGGAGACCCACTTTCCTTCACACCAACATCGGAACACTATTGCCGTTTGTACTTGATAAGCGAGACTTTGCGAGCACAGTCGAGTTTGATGGTAAGGCGGTCTTCTCAAGCCTCGTATTCGAGGGAAAGACCATATCTAACGTATGCATTAAGTCGTCTACGTTCCTGAATGCGAGCTTCCTCGGTACGACGTGGATAGACGTTCGCTTTGTCAATTGTGTGTTCGGCGACCTCACTCTTGATCTGGACGCGACTGTGTCGAATACAGTTCTGGACAACTGTGAGTTCACAAGCGTCCGACTTGTGAAGGACGACGAGGAGATAGCTCGAGAGTACGCCCCGACGCGCGTAAAGAGTGCGCTGGTGCAGGCTGGCTTCCAGTTTGTGGAAGCGGAGCCTCTGCTGTTCGCGTCGATCGAGGAGTCACCTCTCCACCGGCTCGTCCGAAAGACCCTGCGGATGTTTCAGCGCACGACTGTCATCAACGAGAGTGGCATCCAGCAGCGCTTCCGAGCGGACTTCAGGTCGATCATGAACGACGTCGTGCCACTGCTTGAGCGTCACAACGTGATCGAAGCACGGGCTTGGCATGGATCAGGGAGTCAGGGAGTTTGGTCCCTCACGTCATCACTTGACGAAATTCTCGCCAGTGACGAGCCGATTCCTACAGGGCCGTACGCAGCGCTGTGGGCCGAGGTGGCAGCCAGCAGCTGACACGAGAAGTCGCTCCTTTCGGCACTGCGGAGGGCGGCGGCTGGACCGTCACGGCCTGCACACTGCACCTCGCGCCCTAGAACTCGTTAGAAGAAACGTTAGAAGTCGGGCCGGAAACGCAGAGGGCCGGTGCTCTCGCACCGGCCCTGACCTGCTCTTTTCTTGGTGGCGGGGGTAGGATTTGAACCTACGACCTTCGGGTTATGAGCCCGACGAGCTACCAGACTGCTCCACCCCGCGTCGGGTGTGGACCCAGATTACACCTATGCAGTGGGCCTCGTGGTCGGCGTGGTGGAGGTAGGCGCCGCCGAGGCGGTCCGGGCCGCATCCGACGCCCGGCGTACCAGGTCCTTGGCGTCGTTGGTGGCCCTCTGGTACGCGGCCAGGTCGCCGGCTTTGAGGGCCTCCTCGGCGGCGGTGAAGCGGGCGGTGGCCTCGGTGAGCAGATCGTTGATGCTCGTCGGCAGTGGCGGCGTGGTGCTTCCCCCGGGGGGCGGCACCGTCGTCTGACCGGTGGGTGGCGTGGTGAGGCCGAGGCCCTGCTGCTCGAGCGTGGTCGGCGAGCTGCCCGGGAAGATGGTGGTGATGGCCTCCCGCAGCGAATCACGCATGACCACGCGGTCCCCGTAGACGACGATCACCTTCTTGAGCTGGGGCAAGGGCGTACCCTCCGCCTCGACGTAGAGGGGCCGGATATAGAGCAGCGACTGCTCGATGGGGATCAGGAGGAGGTTCCCGAGGCGGACGTTGGAGCCGGCGGTGCTGAGGAGGGTGATCTGCTCGGACACCTCGGGCTGCTGGTTGATGCGGGAGTTGACCAAGGCAGGGCCGTCGACCTGGCGGGTGCGGGGCATGACGAAGGCTTCGAGCTGGCCGTAGGTGCCGGGATCGCTCTTGGCCACCATGAACGCGCTCAGCACCTTCACACTGTCGTCACTGGATCGGGGGACGAAGGGTTGAAGGAGCAGGAAGTCCTCGGTGGTCTCGTCGGGCAGGCGCATGAGCAGGTAGTAGGGATCCATGCGGGGCTCGCGAGCGGCCGTCGGCACGCCGGCGGCGTTGGTGGCTGGCACGAGGGGTGAGGCATTGCTGACCGCGCCCGGTTCCTGGGCGATGTCCCAGGCGTCGGTGTTGTTGTAGAAATCACCGGCGTCGGAGATGTGGTACCGGCCGAACATGTTGGTCTGGATCCGGAACATGTCCTCCGGGTACCGGAAGTGGCGCCTCAGCTCGAGGTCGATGTCGATGCCGTCGGTAAAGAGCTTCGGAAAGGCATTCCGCCACGCCTTGATGATCGGGTCGGTCTGATCGACGACGTAGTAGGTCATCTTGCCGGTGTAGGAGTCGATCACCACTTTCACCGAATTGCGCACGTAGTTGAGGTTGGCGTTGAGGCCGCTGGAGGGCGTCAGGCGGGAGGTGTCAGCCGACTGGCTGTAGGGGAAGCGGCTCGTGGCGGTGTAGGCGTCGTAGATCCACTGGATCTTGCCCTGGTAGATGATCGGGTAGGGGTCGCTGTCGAAGCGGAGGAACGGAGCTGCTTTGCGCACCCGCTCGTCGATGTCGCGCACGTAGATGGCCCGGGACTCCGACGTGACGAAGCTGGAGATCAGCGGGTTGATGTCGCCGAAGCGCAGCGACAGGGCGGCCTTGCGGACGAAAGAGTCGATCTTCACCCCGCCGCCACCGTTGTAGGTGGTGGTGTGGTTGGTCCCGTCAGCCTCGGAGTAGTCGATCTCGCGCTGCTCGGTGTTGACGATGGCGTAGCCGCTCATGTCCTGGCCGTAGTAGATCGCCGGTTGGGCGATGGACGGAGTGCCCGAAGGTGGGAGGTCCTTGAGCTGGAGCGCGGGCTTGCCGTCGGGTTCCACCGCGCTGCTGGGGGTGAGAACGGCGCCGTAGCCGTGGGTGTACACGAGGTGCTGGTTGACCCACGACGGCGACGGGATACCGTCGATGTTCAACTCGCGAGCGGAGATCAGCTGCTGGCGGACCCGCCCTCCCTGGTCGACGTAGCGGTCGACGTCGACGTCGTTGAACCGGTAGAAGTTCCGGATCTGCTGGAGCCGGTTGTAGGTCTCCTGAAGGATGGAGGGGTCGGGGTCCCAGAGGCGGACGTTCTCGATGGTGGACCGGTTGTTCGCGAGATCTGCGTTGGTGACCGCATTGTTGGCCGCGAAGTCGTTCATCTGGACGTCGCGTAAGCCGAAAGCTGCCTTGGTGGCCTTGATGTTGCGGTCGATGTACGGCAGCTCTTTGGTGGACTCGGTGGGCTGCACCCGGAACTGCTGGACCGCAGCCGGGATGGCCGCTCCCACCACCACCGACACCATGGCCCAGAGGCCGAGGGCGATCACCGGCAGCACCCAGCCGCGCCGGAAGATGTTGTAGATGAACAGGGCGGCGGCGATCAGTGAGATGCCGAGCAGCAGTTGCATCGCCGGCAGCTGTGCCTTCACGTCGGTATAGCCCGCCCCCTGCACGACGCCCCGGGTGGAGTAGACCAGCTCGTACTTCTCGAGGTAGTAGTCGACCGCCTTCAGGATGGCCAGGACCGCCATCAGTACCGACAGGTGGGCCTTCACCTGCGGCGTCACCTTCTGCAACGGCGTCTGGAACCGGATACCGCCGTTGAGATAGTGGGCGACGGCGGTAATGATGGCCACGATCACCAGCGAGGCGAACAGCCAGTCGACCACGAACTTGGCGAAGGGGAGCTGGAAGACGAAAAACCCCAGGTCCTTCTGGAACAGGGCGTCGCGCGACTCGAACGGGACGTGGTTGCGGAACAGGGTCCAGGCGCCCCATTGGCCCGAGGCGCCCGGCCCGGCGATGAGGGCGAAGGCGGCAGCAACCGCGACCCGCACCAGGCCTGCCCGCTGACCGACGGCCTCGTGGTACCGCTCGATCATCTGTTCCTCGGGGCCCAGGGGTCGGAACGTGGGAGCGATGAGGTCGGCGATGGCCAGGTTGGCCCAGAGCAGGGCGAAGAAGAGGAGGGTGAAGATGATGCCCAGGGCGAACTTCACCCCCAGGACCGACCGCCAGACCGACGTCAGGGCCAGCTCGTCGAACCAGAGATAGTCGGTGTAGAAGCCGGCGATCCCGCGGAGCGAGACGAGGACCAGGAAGAGCGCAGCCGCCACGGCAACGAGGATGATGCGACCCCTGGCCGGGTGGCGCCGGCGTCCGGCTATGTCGGTGGGAGCGCGCACTCTCTTCCTTCCGGGATGTCGCGACGGTGCGGAGTGAGCCTAGGTCGGCGGAGAGCCGCAGTGACCTCGGCGGGCGGAGAGCCGCAGTGACCTCGGCGGCGGAGAGCCGCAGTGATCTCGGCGGGCGGCGCCGGCTCAGGCGGTGATAGGCACCAGGAGGCAGCGGCAGCCGGGATGGGCGGGCGGATGCAGCTGGCCGGTCGGAAACGGCTGGCCTTTGGCGGTGGGCCCGGCCAGGGCATTGTCGTCGCAGTCGGGGCAGTGGCCGTCGTCGTCGACCAGCCACTGCAGGGTGGTGACGTCGGGCGTGGCCGCGAACGCGCCGGCACTGAATGCGGCGACGACGTGATGACGAGCGCATTCCTCGACCTGCTGGACCTTCCACTGGCGGTAGGTAGCCCGCAGCCGCTCGGCGACGACCGAAGGGTCTTCTGCCTCGGCGCCGCCGTCGAGCGCCCGCTCCAGGCGCTCGCGCAGCGGCTCGACCAGATCGCGGGCCAGGGCCGTGGCCTGGATGTCGAGGGTCGGGTGGACCTTCTCGGCATCCGCGCCGCCCCCCGGATCGGACACGAAGCCGATCCCCGCTCGGGCCGCCTGCTGAAGCCAGGGCGTGGCCGCATCGCGATAGCAGGCCGACTGCACGGCCGCCTCGGGCAGCACCTCGGGACCTGAGGACGCCCCGAGCCGGCGCAGGCCGTCGAGGACCTCGTTCTGTTCGTCGCCCAGGACCCGCTTGAGGGCCCGCGTGAGGCCGGCTTCGAGATTGTCGAGCAGGTCGTCGCGACCCTCGAGCGCCGTCTCACTGACGACGGCGTCGACGGATGGTGGCTCGGCGACGGGCGGCGGGGGGGCAGGGTCGGACAGGCCGGTCAGTGGTGGGTCGAGGTGGCCAGGGCGGCGATCGGCCCGGATGCGGGCGAACAGGTCGTCGACACCGCCCGGGGGGTCGACCGCCGTGACGGTGTCGGGCGGATCGTCGGCCGTGGCCGGGCCTGGCGGGTCGCCCGCCGTGACCGCCGGGACCTCGCTGGTGGCCAGTTCCGAAACGGGCAGAGGGACGGGCCGGGGACGCGCCGGCGCCGGCATGCGACCTGCGACTGCGTCGGCGACGGTCTGGGGACGCAGCCGAGGACGTTCGAGCGGCGGCGGTGCCTTCTCCTCGACCCGACGGAACAAGGCGGTCGCCGGCGCCGGCGCCGGCGCCGGGCGACTGGAGGCGGGCACGAGCGGCGCGGCCTCGGGCGCAACCGACACGGGGCGCCGCCCCGGCTCAGGAGCCGGCGGCGAGACCGATGCCAACGTCGGCTCCGGCCACCCGCCGATGTCGGGCTCCTCGGCCCGACGGGCGACAGCCTCGGCGGCCAGGCGGGCCTCGGGCTCGGCCGACTCCAGCTCGGCGGTGGCCTCGTCGACCGTACGGCGCACGACGTCGTAGGCGGCCACCAGCCGTTCCCGGGCGGCGCGCAGCTGCTCGATCTGCAGCTGGGCGGCGCGACGGCGACGGGTCAAGTCGCCGAGCATGCGTTCCCGCACGGCGCGCGCCTCTCCCACCATGTCCTTACCCTGCTGCGTGGCCCCCTCGATCTGGGCGGCGGCCTGGGTTTCGGCCGCCTGCTTGATGGAGGTCGCTGCGGCGTCGGCCTCGGCCACCCGGCGGGCCAGGAGCCCGTCGGCCTCCTCCCGCATGCGGGTGAAACGCAGCTCGGCGTCACGCTGCGCGGTGTCGGCCTGCTCCCGGGCCTCGGCGGTGATCGCCGCCGCAGTCTCCCGAGCGCCGGCGAGGAGCCGGGCCGCGTGCTCGCCCAGGATGTCGGTGACGGTGGCCTCGTCGAGATCGGGATGGGCGGCTCGGTCCAACGCCTCCTGGAGGGCGCGGCGAAGCTCCACCTCTCGGCCTGCGCTCGCGGCCATCTCGTCGCTGACCCGCTTCAGGAACTGCCTGACCTCGCCCGGTTGGTATCCGCGGAAGGCGGAGGTGAAGCTCCGGCTCATCACCGCGTCAGGCGTCATGACCTGGCCACTGGAGATGACGATCTGGTCGTCGGCCATGGCCCGCAGCGTACGTCGGGGGCGGTGCCGGATCGCGGACCGTCGCCAGGCCAGGCGCCAAGGTTAGAGCTGGCCCAGACTCCGCAGCAGGCCGGTGAGGGTGTCGACCACGGAGTTGACCGTGCCGTCGACCAGCGGGGTGCCGGTGTTCAGTGGCCCGGTGGGGATCGAGGTCGTGGGCACGACGGACGGAATGGTCGAAGTGGTCGTCGGCGCACCCGGGCGCGGGCGAACGGTGGTGGGTGGCGTGGTCGGCACGGGCGTGGTCTGCGCCGGCCCGCTCCTCGGCGGAGCGAGCGAGTTCGGCGTGCGGCTCGGCGTGCCGCTCGCCGGGCCGGCGGCGAAGGCGCTCGGGCCCCGGCTGATGGCGCCCTCCACCGTCGCCAGCACGGGCACGCGTCTCACGCCCTGGTCGGCGGCCACCAGGCCCCAGGGCGCGCCCTGGTCACGAAAGGCGAAGACCGCCCCCCACCGGTCGGCGAAGGTGCCACGCGTCCCTTCGAGGGCGATGGCCGCCCCCACCAACGTCTCACCCGGCGCCCGGCTGGTGCTCACGAACGAAGGGGCGAAGGCCGGCTCGGCCGCCAGACGCGGAAAGAGGTCACGGAAGTAGTTGAACGACCGACCCTCGGTGGCGCCCAGCTGGGCGGTGAAGCCCTCACTGCGGGCGGCCAGCTGGTTGCCGAGCTCGATGGCATCGGAGAGGTAGCGCTGGTCCCACGCGTCGGCAGGCGAGTACTCCAGGGGCGACGCCGTGGTCGGGAACCGCCCGGTGGCCGGCAGCGCGGCCTGGCGCAGGGCGGGGACGGCCAGGGTGGATCCGTCCGAGCTCAGCTGCGTCATCCCGTCGTAGGTGGCCACGAGCAGGGCCGCGCCGCGGGAGATGCGGGCGTCGCCCCGCACCGTCACCTCGGCGCCCGAAACCTGTATCGTCAGCGGCGCGTCGTCGGACACCACCAGGAGGTCGCCCCCGATCAGATCGGGGCGGACCAACCTGGCCTTGTCGGCGCCCTTGAGCTCGACGTCGGTGCCCAGGCGCAGCTCGAGCCGGCGATCATCGGGCAGGCGGATCACGGCCGTGCCTCGGAGCACCCTCACCCGGTCGCCCAGCTCCAGACGGCGCGATCCGCTGAGCTCGCGTCGGTCCTTTCCGGGTCGGCTGATCTCGGCCTGACCATCGACGGTGATCCGGCCGGCGACCGGCGTGGAGTCACGGGTGCATCCGGCCATGCCCAAGGGGAGCACAAGAGATGCGGTGAGTACGAAGGCCCACCTCGACCGGCTCATGATCGGGCGACCTTGCTGACCGCCCCGGAGCGCGACGGGGCGCCGACGGGGAGGATCATCGAGAAGGTCGAGCCCTCGCCGGGGCTGGTCTCACACACCAGCTCCCCTTGGTGAGCGTGCACGATGCGCCGCACGAGGGCCAGCCCCAGCCCGAGTCCGCCGAACTGGCGGGTGGGCGAGCTGTCGCCCTGGGCGAAGTCCTCGAAGATGCGGTCGAGGCGGTCGGCGGGAATGCCGATCCCGTGATCGCGCACGGAGATCCGCACCGCCGGCGATGGCGCGTCGCCGTCGGCCCCGTTCGAGGCCAGCGCGGCCGTGACCGACACCGCCCCGCCTGCGGGTGAGAACTTGACGGCATTGTCGACCAGCTCGTCGAGGCAGCGTTCGAGCAGGCGACGGTCGCCGGTGACCTCGGGCAGGGCGCGCGACGTACGCCGGGTGATCGGGTGCTTGTCGTCGACCCGGCCCTTCCACCGGGTGACCACCGATTCCAGCAATGGGCGCACGGCCACGGGGTCCATGCGGACGCTCAGCGGGGTGGCTTCCTGGGCGGCCACGTCGAGGAGGCGCTGCACGACCAGCTCCAGGCGGTCGGCGGCATCGACGATCTCGGCCAGCGACTGGCGGGCCTTGGCTTCGGGCACCTTGCGGCGCAGGAGCAGCTCGGCGTAGCCCTTGATGGGCACGAGCGGCGTGCGCAGCTCGTGGCTGATGTTGGAGAGCAGCTCACTCTTGGCCCGCTCCGCCTCCCGCTCGCGTCGCATGTCGCGCAGCACGTACACGCCTCCGACCGATGGCCCTCCGGGTCGACCCAGGCTGCCGGCGGAGAGGGCGACGGGGATCCGGGTGTTCCCGTCTCGTAGGACCACCGCGGACGAGCTCCACGGGTTGGCCGACGGCTGGGACAATCGGGCCGAGAGGTCGACGCCGTCCTCGGTGGCGACGGTGGCGACGGTGGAGGCCGACTGCCCCAGGGCGTCGCGCGCCCGGACGCCGAACAGTTCCTCGGCGGCGGCGTTGAAGGTGGTGATCCTCCCGGCGGCGTCGACGGCCACGAGGGCCTCCCCCATGCCGGCGACGACCGTCTCGAGGCGGGTGCGCGTCCTCGCCTCCTCATCGGCGGTCTGGCGCAGCTCGGCCGCCAGCGTCTCGATGGACTCGGCCATCGAGTCGAAGGTGGCGCTCAGGACACCCACCTCGTCGGGGCTGACGACGTTGGTGCGCACGCTGAGGTCGCCGGCCTGGATGGCTTCGGCGGCGAGCGTGAGTCGACGCAGGCCCACGCCGATGCGCTCTCCCACGAACACGGCGACGAAGAAGGCGGCGAGCGACGTGAGGAGGCCGACGAAGAAGAGCTTGCTGAACAGCGAGTTACGGGTGTCGTCGACCACCGTGGTGGGCAGGGTGGCCACCACGGCCAGCACCCGGGCGCCGTCGAGGGCCACGACGGCACGGGAGGCGAGGAACGTGCCTTCGGCCACCCGGCTGGCGCTCCCATCCCCCGCCCGCAGGGCCTCGTTGGCCACGCCGAGCACCGTCGCACTGGCGAGGGGACGGCCGTAGCTGACCAGCACCCGCTCCCGGTCGACCAGCGCCAACGTGACCGCCGGGTCGTTTCGGGACCGCTCGACCAGGTAATCCCGGGTCAGGTCGGCCGAGGCCACCACCAGGCCCACCGGCCGGTCGCCCTCGGGTGCTTGGGCCTGCACCACGTGCACGCCGACGGCCAGGACCCGACCGCCGATGATCTCGATGGAGCCGGTCTCCTTCAACCGCTGCTGCACGAGCTCGTTCACGGCACGCGAGCCGACCAGGGCGTCGGTGCCGACCGAGTCGAGGCCGACGGCTGCGATCACCCGGCGCTTCTCGGTGGCGTAGAGCAGCGGCCCATTGGCCGACAGCAGCTCCTCCCTCACGAAGTCCTCGAGGTTCCCGAAGACGCTGGCGTCGGCGGTCGGACGGTTCGACAGGCCGATCAGGAACTCCGCCGGGCGGCCCTGGATGGTGAGGGCGATGAGCTTGGCGCTCTTCATCGCGTCCTTTCCGGAGCTGATCCGCACCTCCTCCGCCTCGGCCAGGGCCCGGGCGTCGACCCGCCCCAGCGCCTCACGCTCGATGTTGCCGGAGATGACGATGGACAGGGCCACCGACACGGCCAGCACGACCACGAGGAGCGTGGCCACCGCGCTGACGGCGATGCGGGCCGGTACCGAACGGCGGGCCGAGGTGATCAGGACCGTCCCCAGGGCCACGGCGCCGGCGCCGCGCGCCCAGTCGGCCACGGTGCCGCCGCCGGTCACCGAGGAAGCCTCGGCCACGGCCATCAGCACCAGTGAGATCCACAGGGCCCGGCGCGACGCCCGGTCGTCTCCCCACCGGAGCGTGCCCACCGCCAGCAGGACGATGCCGGCGCCCCGGAGGCCGGTTACCGCCAGCTCCCTGGTGCCGGTAAGCACCGAACCGTGCAGGAAGGCGGCGGCAGCCACGCCGGCGAACCCCAGCGCCAGGACCACCCGGGACCCTCGGTTGGCCCCCATGAGCTGGGGCCGCAGCAACACGATCGTTGCTCCGGCCACCGCCACCAGGAAGGTGGCGAACTCGACTGCGAACCGCAGCTGGGCGAGCTCCGGCGGCATCGGCTAGCGCCTGGTCGGCGCGGCCCAGCACCGGAGGGCCACGAGCGTGGATGCGGTCATCGGCGACCTCGGAGCCCGGCGACGGAACGTGCTCGTATGGTACCGCTCTGTCCAGTCACGCTGCGTGGCGGCCCGTGCACCAGAATAGATATCGGGAGGAGATCAGGCGCCGGCGCCGGGCTTGCCCAGGGCCAGGGCGTTGCTTCCCTCCAGCGACCCGAGAGCCTTGAGGGCCTCGTCGAAGCTGCCGACGCCCCTGATCTCCAGGCCGCTCCCGGCGTTGGCACGGGCCTCGGCCTCGTTCTCCTTCGGCACGATGAAGACCTTGATCCCCGCCCGCCGCACGGTGACCGCCTTTTGGGCCACGCCCCCGACCGGCCCGACGGTGCCGTCGGTCAGCAGCTCGCCGGTGACCGCCACCGAGCCGCCGCCGGTGAGCTCACCCGGGGTCAGCAGGTCGAGCAGCTCCAGTCCGTAGGCCAGGCCGGCCGACGGGCCGACGACGCGCCCTGAGTCGATGTTGATCTCGAAGGGCAGCTGAATCTTGGTCGACAGTCGCACCCCGAGGATGGGCCGGCCCTCGCCCTCGCCCAGGACGGCCTCGACGTCGAGCAGCGGGGCGTCGCCCCGCTTCACCTGTATGCGCAGGGTGTCGCCCGGGGCGCGGGCCCGGATGGCGGCCACGGCGTCGCTACTGGTGGTGATGGCCTGGCCGTCGATGGCCACGATCACGTCGGCCGGCTTCAGAATCGACGACGCAGGCAGGTCGGGCTGCACGTCGACCACCTCGGCGCCGGCGCCCAGGTTGGCGTAGCCGAGCTGGCGCAGGGCGAGGACCTGGGCCGTGGTCTTGGAGTCGGCCATGGCCTCAACGTTCAAGCGCCGGAACTCCTCGGGAGGCACCGCGCCCCGTACCCTCGTCTCGGGAATGACCTCCACCGCCGGGTCGATCCAACCGGCGAGTGCCTCATAGGGGTTCACCCGCTCCCGGACGGCCACGGTTGTGTAGAACACCTTGCCCAGGGGAGGGTAGGAAGGATGACCCACCACCTCGATCACAGCATTGACGGCCCGGGCCGATCCGGGAGCGAGGGTGTCGTAGGGGAGTTGCACGTACCGGGCGGACACGCCCACGCCGGTCAGCACCATGCTCACCACCAGCAGGGCGACGGCCCACCGGCGCGACGAACGCGACGAGGAGCGAGGGCCGGCCGGCTCCTCCTCCTGCTGCGAAGTTAGACTTCCCTCGGTCGTGTCCACATTCCTCGTGAGTTTTGGCGTGGTTGCGGCGACGATCGCCGCCGTGGTCTACGTCGTCCTGAATGGCCCTGACCAGCCTGCCACGATCCGCCGACAACCGTCCCGCGCCAAGGAACGCCGCAGCCTCCGCGCCGCCAAGCGCGCCACCCGCCCGAAGCCGACTCCGGCGCCGGCGCCGGCGCCGGCGGCCGTGCCCGCCGGGCCCGCCGGGCCCGCCGGGCCGGGCGTGGCTCTGCCAGACTCCGACGTCATGCGCCTGCGGGTCATGCCGGCCAGACGCACCACCCTGTGGGTTCGGATCCGCTCCAGTGTGGCCCTGGTGATGCTGGTGGCCATCCTCGGCGCCCTGGTGGCCCTCGTCGTCGGTGGCCTCCTCCTCGGCGTCGCCCTTCTCGTCCGGAGCGCCACGGGGTAGTCGGCTAGGTCACCATCTCCAATCGGACGACGTAGCGCTCGGCCGTCGAGCCGATCGGGTGGCAGGCGTACAGAGTGCCCGTATAGGCCGAGGTCTGGTCGGCGATCCAGCTCGCCGAGGGGTCGACCACCAGGTGACCGGTGACGCGGTAGGTCGACCGCTTGCCGCCCACGGTGAAGATCACCTCGTCGCCTGGGTCGAGGGCGTCAATGCGGAAGAAGGGCTGGCTGTGGGTGGCCCGGTGGCCGGCGAAGACAGTGTTCCCCACCTGGCCCGGCAACGCCGACCCCGTCCAGTGGCTCGGCCCCCGGTCGATGTTGTGCAGGGTCACGCCCTGGAAGGCACGGTGCCTGAGCCCGATGGAAGGGATCTCGATGGAGCCGATCTCCGTCACCGGCTCGGGTGCGTAGGAGTCGACTGGAATGACCACCGGCTCGGGCAGGGGCGGTCCCGGAGGGGGACGGGTGGGGTCGGCGTAGGCCGACGTCGTCGGGGGCGACGCTGTCAGCTCGGGCATCGGGGACGACGCAGCCACCCCGGGCGTCAGGGGGCCGGAGGTCTCCACCGGAGGACGGGTGGTCGGCGACGAGCAGGCGGCGGCCAGGCTGAGCACGGCGAGGACGACCAGCGGGCGCCACCGCGCCCCGACCATGGGCATCCG
Source organism: Acidimicrobiales bacterium (assembly GCA_038214685.1). GTDB lineage: Bacteria > Actinomycetota > Acidimicrobiia > Acidimicrobiales > AC-14 > CADCTB01. The sequence goes on along the minus strand of JBBQRO010000004.1, from coordinate 38,130 downwards.
GCCACGCACGTGCGAGAGCATAGGCCCGTGGTCGACACAGCCAGCCGGCGCCGGGCCGCAGCCCTGACCGGCCATACCGGTGACGTCGCGGGGGCCCGGAACCTCTTGGGGGACCCTGATCCGGGCGTCCGGGCCACTGCGCTGGGTGCCCTCGGGCGGCTGGGCCAGGCGGGCGAGGCCGACGTGCGCGCCGGGCTGGCCGACCCGTCGCCCGAGGTGCGGCGTCGGGCCTGCCGGGTGGGCATCGGCGTGGCGGGCGTGGATCTGGTGGCCCTGTTGGCCGACGACGACGCCGGCGTGGTCGAGGTGGCCGCCTGGGCGCTCGGCGAGCGGGCAGAGCGGGCCGGCGACGCGGTCGACCGCCTCGCCGCTGTCGCCACCGGGCACGACGACCCCCTGTGCCGGGAGGCGGCGGTGGCCGCCCTGGGCGCCATCGGCGACGAGCGCGGCCTGCCGGCCGTCCTGGCCGCCACCCGGGACCGCCCGGCCATCCGGCGCAGGGCGGTGATCGCCCTGGCCCCCTTCTCGGGCCCCGACGTCGACGCCGCCCTGGACGCGGCCCAGACCGACCGGGACTGGCAGGTCCGCCAGGCCGCCGAGGACCTCGGCGGAGACGTTTCGTCCTAAAGTCAGTTCGTTCTGAAGTGAGTTAGCGCTCGGCGCCCATGAAGAGGACCTTGAGGGACTCGAAGGCCTCGAGGCACTTGCCGGCGCCGAGGACCACGCACTCCAGCGGTGCCTCCACCATATGCACCGGCAGCTCGGTCTCCTCGGCCAGCCGTTGGTCGAGTCCCCGGAGCATGGCCCCCCCGCCCACCAAGTGGATGCCCTGCTGGATCAGGTCCTGGGCCAGCTCCGGCGGCGCGTGGCCAAGGCACTTGATCACCGACTCGACGATGGCCCGGACGTTCTCGTCGATGGCGTCGCGAATTTCTTCGGGCGACAGGATGGCGGTCTTGGGCAGGCCGCTCATGAGGTCGCGGCCCCGGACCTCGGCTTTGATGTCGTCGGCGACCGGCGCGGCCGAGCCGATGGCCAGCTTGATCTCCTCCGCCGTCCGCTCGCCGATGGCCATCCCGTACTCCCGGCGGACGAAGGCCTGGATGGACGCGTCGATGTCGAAGGAGCCGATTCGGATGGCCTCCAGGGCGACGATGCCGCCGAGGGAGATCATGGCCGTCTCCGACGTGCCGCCCCCGATATCGACGATCATGTTCCCGAGCGGCTCGTGGATGGGCAGGCCAGCGCCGATGGCGGCGGCCATGGGCTGGGCGACGAGCTGAGCGTCGGTGGCGCCGGCCTGCCGGGCCGCCTCCTTCACCGCCCGGCGCTCCACCTCGGTGATGGCCGATGGGACGCAGAGCAGAACCCGCGGTCGCTGGAAGCGCGACAGCCCGGCCCGCTGGAGCAACAGGCGGATCATGCGCTGGGTGATCTCGAAGTCGGTGATCGCCCCCTGGCGCAGGGGGCGCACGGCCTGGATGTAGCCCGGCGTGCGGCCGATCATTTGCCACGCCTGATGGCCCATGGCCAGCACGTCGTGGGTCTCCACGTTGAGCGCGATCACCGTCGGCTCGTTGAGGACGATGCCCCTGCCCTTGGCATAGACGAGGGTGTTGGCCGTCCCGAGGTCGATGGCGAGGTCCCTAGCCAGAGCGCGGCCTCTTTTCCCGCCCGGGCCCTCGGCCCGGCTCGCCGGGAGGCTCCGGCCCTATGCCCCGCTCCTTGCGCTCCGCCTGGCGCTCACGGGACCGGTCGAGCGGCGACCCGGGCGCCAGCGCGTCGAGCTCCCGGGCGAAGTCGCGGATGTGGGCGTCCATCGAACCGGGCTGGCGGCTGCGCAGCCACAGGACCACACAGCCGGCGAGGCTGAGCCCCACGGCGATGCCGAGGAAGACGAGGGCGTTCACGAGCGGGGAACCTCACTGACCGGGTGCGCACAGGCAGACCAATCGGTCCCACCCTCCCAGGTTTCCCGCTTCCAGATGGGCGCCGTGGCCTTCAGGGTGTCGATGCAGAAGCGGGCGGCCTCGAATGCATCGGCCCGATGCGGCGTGGACGCGGCCACCAGCACCGATGCCTCACCGACGCCGAGCAGGCCCGTGCGGTGCAGGAGCACCAGCCTGCCGATCGACGGCCACCGAGCCCTCGCCTCGGAGGCGATAGCGGCCAGACGCGGGGTCACTTCCTCCTCGTAGGCCTCGTACTCGAGGGACCGGACATCGGGTCGCCCTTCGGAGTGGTCGCGCACCGTACCGGTGAAGACAACCGACGCCCCGCAGTCCGACCGGTCGACGAACGCCGCGGCCACGCCGAGAGGCAGGGCGTCGGCGGTGACGCCCACCCAGTCGTCCCGGCCGTCCGGGGGGTCGAGGCCCACGGGGGAATCCTACCGGGGGGGCGAAGTCCGCCGGTGGGACGGGCCACGTAAGGTGATCGAGATGGAGTTCGTCGAGTCGGATGACGAACCGGAGCCGTACCGTGAGCCCCCTCCTCCGGACGACCGCCTGTGGCGGCACCCGTCCGAGATAGGCGTCATGCGGCCTCCGGCTCGGCGGCAGGTTTGGGTGGTCGGCATGGCCTCGGCGGTGGCCGCCAGCCTCCTCACCACCGGCCTGGCCGCGGTCGCCTGGACCATCGTCGACACCGGTGGGACACGCACCCCGGTGATCGACACCAGTGGGGTCGTCCCCCAGCCGACCCTCGTCGGGGTCAAGGCCGACGTCGTCACCGTCGCCGACCGGGTGCGGCCGGCGATCGCCCAGCTCAAGGTCGAGCGTGGCCGCAGCGGGAGCGGGTCGGGCGTCTTCTTCCGCAGCGACGGGCACCTCCTCACCAACGCCCACGTCGTCGAAGGGGCCACGTCGGTCGTGGTCGTGCTGCCGAGCGGCCGGGAGCTCGTCGCCCGCGTCGTCGGCGCGGATCCCTACAGTGACACGGCCGTGGTCAAGGTCGACGGTGGCCCGTTCCCGGTGGCCGAGATGGGATCCACGACGGATCTGAAGGTGGGCCAGGAGGCCATCGCCATCGGATCTCCCCTGGGCCTCAGCGGCGGCCCGTCGGTCACCGTCGGGGTGATCAGTGCCCTCCACCGATCGGTACGCACTGGGGCCGGCCAGACCCTCATGGACATGGTCCAGACCGACGCGCCCATCGCCCCGAGATCGTCGGGCGGTGCCCTGCTCGACGCCGGCGGCCGGGTGATCGGCATCACCACCGCACTGGCCATGACCGACGCTGGCGCCGAGGGTTTCGGGTTCGCCACCCCGATCGACGCGGCCCGGTCGGCCGCCGAGCAGCTGATCACCACCGGCCGGGTCGTGAGCGTGTGGCTCGGCGTCGAGGGCAGCGACCTCGACGGGGCCTCTGCCCTGGCCATGAACGTCGACGGTGGGGCCATCGTCGAGAGGGTGAAGGCCGACAGCCCGGCCGAACGGGCCGGGCTGACCACCCGCGACGTGATCGTCGGCGTGAACGGCAAGCCGGTGACGTCGATGGGGATGCTCGTCGTCTCCGTGCGCGGCCAACGCCCCGGCGACGTCTGCACCCTCGACGTCATCCGCGACAACCAGCACCATGGGATGAAGGTCACCGTCGCCGAGCGCCCCCCCGGATCCTGACGGGCCGGCGCGGGCCTACGATGAGCGGGTGAGCAGCTCCGGCCCCGAGGGCGGGAACCCGTTCGAGGGCCTGCCGATGTTCGGCGACCTGGCCCGGCTGTTCAGCCGCCAGGGCCCGGTGAACTGGGACGTCGCCCGTCAGACCGCCACCTGGCTGGCCACCGACGGCCAGGCCGAGCCCAACGTCGACCCCCTCGAGCGCATCCGCCTCGAGGAGCTCGTCCGGGTGGCCGACCTCCACGTCAGCTCCACGACCGGCCTCAACACCTCCATTGCCGGGGGCATCCTGAGCATCCTGCCGGTGAGCCGGGGCGATTGGGCCCTGCACAGCCTGGAGGCCTACCGGCCGTTCCTCGAGCGCCTGGCCACGTCGCTGTCCACCGCCGGCGAGGGTGCCGACGAGCCGGCCGACGCCACCACCCAACTCCTCGGAGACCTGGGCAAGATGCTCGGGCCGGTGCTGCTCGGCATGCAGTCGGGCTTCATGGTGGGCCACCTCTCCCGCCGGGCCCTCGGCCAGTACGACCTGCCCCTCCCCCGCCTGCCGGCCGACCAGCTCCTGGTGGTCCCGGCCAACCTCGACGCCTTCGCCGACCAGTGGACGCTGGCCGCCGACGACCTGCGCATGTGGGTGTGCCTGCAGGAGGTCACCCATCACGCCGTGCTCGGCCGCCCGCATGTCCGGGGCCGCCTAGAGGCGCTGATCAACGAGTACGTCAGCCGGTTCGAGGTCGACCCCGAGGCCCTCGAGGCCAGCCTGGGCAACCTCGACCCCACCGACGCCGCCGGGCTCCAGGCCGTGCTCGGCAATCCCGAGACCCTCCTCGGCGCCATGCGCTCCCCGGGCCAGCAGGAGACGCTGAGCCGCATCGAGACCCTCACCGCGGTGATCGAGGGGTTCGTCGACCACGTGATGGACACCACCGGGCGGGGCCTCATCGGCTCCTACGACCAACTCACTGAGGCCCTGCGCCGGCGCCGGGTCGAGGCCACCGACGGCGAGCGCTTCGCCGCCCGCCTGCTCGGCCTCGAGCTGGGCCGGGGCCAGTACGAGCGGGGCGCCACCTTCGTCCGTGGGGTGGTGGAGCGGGCGGGAGAGAACGGCCTGGCCCGCCTCTGGGCCACCGAGCGAGAGCTGCCCACGCCGGCGGAGCTCGACGCTCCCGGGCTGTGGTTGGCCCGCATCGACCTGCCCGAGGAGTAGCGGCCGGCCTCAGGCCGCCGGCAGCTCATGATGGCGGTCGAGGGCCCGGAGGCCGGCCAGGTACGAGGAGAGGGCGAGTGCGGCAGTGAGGGCGAGCAGGGCCATGCCCGTGCCGCTCGGGATGCTGATGGCCACCGGGAGGGCGGCGCCGACCACCCAGGCCAGCTGGAAGCGCGTCTCGAACCGGGCGAACGTGCGGCCGCGGATGGCATCGGGCGCGTCGCGCTGCACGATGCTGTCGAACGCCAGCTTGCCGGCGCTGGCGGCCACGCCCACCGCCGCGGCCAGCAGGGCCGCCGACGGTCGGCCGCCGACCCAGACCGCCACCAGCCCGGCCGCCACCACCAGCCCCAACGCGCCCTGGAGGATGCGCTCCTCGGCGTGGCGCCGGCGCAGGCCCGGTGCAGCCACCGCACCCACGAACGAGCCAAGCATGCTCGACGCCAGGACCACGCCGAACCACCACGCCGGGGCGTCGTCCTGGCGGAAAGCGAAGGCGATAAGGAAGGTCAGGAAGCCCACCAGCGCCCGCAGCACGCCCATGGCCGAGGCGGCCATGCGCACCGAGGCGGCGTGTAGCTCGGCCTCGGCCACCTTTACGGAGGGCAGCCGGTCGTCGCCCGGGGCCGGACGGGCCAGGCGGAAGCCGGCCAGGGCGGTGCACGCGAAGGTCAGGGCGGCCAGGCGCACCGTCCAGGGCGCGCCGAGGAAGCCGAGCTTCAGCACCATGACCCCGGGAATGGCCGCCAGGAAGCCGGCCAGAACCGACAGCACCGCCAGTCGGGAGTTGGCCGACACCAGCTCCCCCTCCCCCGCCACTGTGCCGGGCACCAGGGCGCTCTTGGTGACCATGTGGGTCTTCGACAGCACCAGCACCGCGAACGCTTCCGGGAACAGGAGCAGGCTGTCGAGGTGGGTGGCCATCGACAGGCAGACGACGGCCCGGGTGGCGGCGCTGGCGATGACCAGGGCCCGCCGCCCGCCCCGGCTGCGGTCGATCACCGGCGCAAGGAGCGGTGCGACAACGGCGAACGGCGCGACGGTCAGGAGCAGGTAGAGGGCCACCCGGCCCCGGGCGGCCGACGGCGAGATGGAGAAGAAGAGCGATCCGGCCAGGGCCATGGTCACGAACGTGTCGCCGGCCACAGCCAGCATGTGCACGACGGCCAAACGCGAAAACGACGACCGGCTCAGCCCCGACTGCCCTGCGCTCCGGGCCGGCCTGCGCAGCGGCTGCCAAGCGCCGTCCGGGGTGGGAGGCACCACGATCCCATCGTAGAGCCGGCGCGCGGAACCAGCCGGCTCAACCTGCCTTGGCCGCGGCGGACGGGTTGCGGTCGGCCGGCGCGGTCCCCTTGCCCGGAACAGCCGGTGCGGCCAACGGCGGACCGGCCGGGAGGCGGACGACAAAGGTCGATCCCTGGCCCTCCTCCGACTCCACCCGGACCTCGCCCCGGTGGGCGCCGACCACGTGGCGGACGATGGCCAGGCCCAGGCCGGTGCCGCCGACGTGGCGGGCCCGGGCGCCCTCGACCCGGTAGAAGCGCTCGAAGATGTGTTCCTGGTCGGCCTCGGGGATCCCGATGCCAGTGTCCTTGACGCTGAGGTCGATCCAGTCGCCGTCCGGGCGACCCCGGACCTCCACGACTGCACGGACCGGGGAGTACTTCACCGAATTGTCGAGGAGGTTGTAGACGGCGGCCACCAGTTGACGGCGGTCCCCCAGGACCGTGAGGCGCTGAGCCGGCTCGCCGAAGTTCACCGTGATGTCCTTGTCCTGCGCCGCAGCCCGGACGCGCTCGGCGGCCTGGGCCACGATCAGGTGCACGGGTACGGCCTCGGGTGCCGGGTGCTCCTCTGCGTCCATCCGCGACAACAGCATGAGGTCGTCGACCACCCGGGAGACCCGCTGAGCCTCGTTCAGCAGCCGTCGCGACAGTCGGGCCACGACGGCCGGGTCCGTTTCCGCGGCCAGCGTCTCGGCCAGCAGGCCGAGGGCACCCACCGGGCGCTTCAGCTCCTGGCCGATGTTGTCGACGAACTCCCGCCGAGCCGCCTCGTGGCGGTTGCTCTGCGACTGGTCGTCGATGACCACGATGCCGCCCAGGGTCCGCTGCTCGTTGTGGAGCGGGTGGGCCTGAAGGTGCAGTGTGCGGGGCGGCGGGCCGTCGATGGCGACCGATGCACTGCCCGCCCCGCCCTCGGCCGACGACCTGAGCAGGGCCAGCACCGCCTCGCGCGCCGGCACGGCGTCGGCCTGCAGCAGGGCGGCGGCGGTGCCGTTCTGGAAGACCACCGTCCCCTGATCGTCGCCCACGATCACCCCCTGGGGAACTGCGGCCAGGGCCTCCTCGAGCAGCGACTGGGAGGATCGGGCCTCGCTGGCCACGGCCACGGTGCTGTCGACCACCCGCTCGAGCTTGGCCAACCCGGTCTCCAGGCCGGCTCGGCCGCCGAACTGGAGGTCGGACTCGCCCATGCGGGCGGTGAGGGCTGCCAGCCTCCGGGCCGTGGCCCGGCGGGACCGGAGAACCCAGACGATCGCCAGCAACACGATTCCGGCCGCCACTCCGACGACCACGGCGTCAGCATTCGACAGTGGCATCTTCACCACCATACGTGGCGGTCAACCCCGGATGGCGCTTCCCCTCCCGTCAGCCCGAATGTGAGCTGTCCTCCTCGGGCAGTCCGAGATCCCAGTCGAGGAGGATGTTCTCCCGCTCGGCGTCGCGCACCACGCGCTCGCGGTTGCGCCGGAACTGGGGGTCGTGGGGAGGCAGGAGCAGCAGCCGGGCCATGATGCGTTGGCTGAGATCCTCGATGACCTTCCGGTCACCGAAGTCTGACGCCACCTGCCAGTGCGGCGCCACCGGGCCGAGGTACACGACCCGCACGTGCCCGCGCGGCGGTTGGGGTTCCTCGAGCTCTTCGGGTGCCTGGGCCATGGGGCCAGGCTACCGCTACCGGGTCGGGGTCTGGCCGAGTACGACGGTGGCCGATCGCTCGGCGCCGCCCCGCTGCCACTTGATCTCCACCCGGTCGCCCGGCTTGTTCCTCCGGATGGCCGAGCCCAGCTCGTCCGACGACGCCACCTTGCCGCTCCCCACCCCGGTGACCACGTCGCCGGCCTGCAGGCCGGCGGCCTCGGCGGGGGTACCAGGGCTGACCGAGGTCACGTAGGCACCGGTGCCCGACGCCCCGAGCCGGTCGCGGTTGGTGTCGTTGAGCGTGGTCGTGCTGACGCCAAGGTAGGCGGGCACCCGGACCTTGCCGCCGGCCTGGCGCAGGTCCTCGATCATGGGCCGGATGGTGTCGGATGCGATGGCGAAGCCGATGTTCTGGGCGTCGCCTTGCCCGCTGCTCTGGATCACCGCGGTGTTGATGCCCACCACCTCGGCGTTGGTATTGACCAGCGGCCCACCGGAGTTGCCGGGGTTGATGGCCGCGTCGGTCTGGATCAGGTGCTCGAGGCGGCGGTTCCCAGAGCCGATGCTGCGGTCGACCGCGGACACGATGCCGGTGGTGACCGTCGGCCCGCCGGGGAGGGCCAGGGCGTTGCCGATGGCCACCACCTCGTCGCCCACCCGCATATCGGCCGACCGGCCCAGGGTGGCCACCGGGAGATTGCTCACTCCCTGGATGTGGATCAGGGCCACGTCGGCCGCTGGGTCGCTGCCCAAGAGAACAGCGTCGTAGGTCCGGTCACCCGTCGACAGCTTGACCTTGATGGAGGCAGCGTTGGAGATCACGTGGGCGTTGGTGAGCACGTCGCCGTCGGGGGTGAGGATCACCCCCGTCCCCGCTCCCTCCCGGGGCGAGACGCTGGTCGTGTCGTCCTGGGTGAAGCCGCTGGCACTGATGGACACCACTGCGGGCTCGACGCGATCGAGGATGGCGCCGACGTTGCCCACCTGGGTGATGCGGTCCGACGGCCGGGATGCGGGAGCGGCGGCGACCGTTGTCCGATCGCCGTCGTCGGCGAGCGTGGCCACGATGCCGCCCGAGACGGCGGCGCCCACCAGGGCGCCGACCAGGGCGGAGGCCAGCCAGAGCCGGCGTGGCCGCTCCGGCCGAACGGGCAGGGCCGCGACGGCCGGCTCAGGCATGGTGCTGACCGGAATCTCGAAGACCGTTCTCTCGTCCAACGCCTTTGCTCCTCCGCGTTTCGTCGCGCCCGTGTGTCCTAGGGGCATCCTGCCCAACCAGCGCGACCGCCACCCTGTTCCCCGGACCTTCTACCCACACGCGATGAAACTTTGGCGATCCGAAAGCGTCTTCTCCTACGTAGGAAAAGGTGAGGGAACCACTTTTGGGCGCATTCCGTTGTTCAAGCGGAACGCCCGACGAGGAGAGCCAGATGGACAAAGAATGGATGGCCGAGGGCAACTGCCGCAGCGAAGCGCCGTCGATGTTCTTCCCCAGCGACGGGGTGGGCGTCGAGGTTGCCCGTCGGATCTGCGCGACCTGCCCGGTCAAGGAGCCCTGTCTCGAGTACGCGCTGCGAAACGGCATCGACCACGGTGTCTGGGGTGGAGCCTCCGAACGTGAGCGCCGCCGCATCGCCCGCCGGCGCCGCCTCGAGCGCGCCACCGCCACCGCCGGCCGCTAGCTCCACCGTTGCTACGAGAGAGGCTCCATCAGCGCCTGGCAGGCGCGCCGGACCTTGCCCAGCAGTGACAGCTCCCGCCCGGGAACCGTGGGTAGTGACCGGATTGCGGTCAGCACCTGGTCCGCAGGAGCGTCGCTGACCGCGGTGTACACCCTGCCCCCGGTCGACCAGACCACCAGCTGGCCGCCTGGCCAGGCATAGCGCCACCCGCTGGTGCCGGCCACGGCCACGGGCTCGCCGGCCGGAGGCACGTCGGCCCCGCGCAGGCGGCCTTGCTGCTCGAACACCGAGAGGTCGTACACGCCGTCGCTGTAAAGCACGTGCTGCACTTCGCCGGTGCGGTAGATACCCATGCGCTGATAGCCGTCGGCCAGAGTGTCGGGCGCAGCGGCAGGCGATGCGAGACGGGCGGGTGCGACGGCGCGGGGAGCGTGCTGGGCGGCCGAGGGCGGCTCGGCAGGTGGCGCAGTCGACGAACCAACCGTGACCGACTCGAACGCCAGCCTGCGCATGACCGCGCCCTGGGCGTCGAACTGGTCGCGTGCCAAAAGCAGGTCGGTCTGGGTGTCGAGGAGGATCCGCTCGAGGAGGGCCCCGTTCCGGTGGATCTCCACCACCTTGGTGGCCCGCCCGGCCACTGGCGGGCCGTCCCCTCCCGCCGTCGTCCGGTACTTGGAGGCACCGTCGGGCCGAGGACCGGGGGCCAAGGTGGGGAGCCACATCTCCTCCCAGCCGCCGCCGCCGTGAGAGATCAGTCGACCGAACGCAGGCTGGGCCATCACCCGGTTGTCGCCCCGAACCACCAGGGCGCCTCCGGCGGCCTCCACGGTGAGCCGCTCCGACCGGGTGACCGGGCCGTCGCGCCATCGGACCTCGACGACGCCCTCGAAGGCGGTGTGCTCGGTGGCGCGGCGGGCCTTTTCGAGCGGCGCCGGCCCTCCGGCGAGCGCCGGCGCCGGCGTCACCAGGGCGACCAGGATGGCCAGGGCCGTCAGGGTGCGAGGCGCAGCCGTTACCACCGCCCTCCTCAACGGCCGAAGGACACGGGCACGCCCGCCGGCGCCAGCTTGCTGAGAAGGTCGGCACCGACTGAAGCGCTGGTGGCGTGGGCCTCGATCAGGCGGGGGACGGCGGGATTCACCGGGGCCTGGCTGGGCGACCCCACCCCGAGGACGGTGACGGCTGCCGCCGCTGCGCCAAGGGCGGCCAGGCCGGCCCGCCGGCGCAGCGTCGACCGGGCGCCGAACGCCCCGGCCGGCGGCTGGCTCCGATCGAGAAGCAACCGTTCGTAGAAGCCGAAGGGCGGTTCCACCAGCGGCAGCGCCCGGACCCAGGTTCGGGCCTGGCCCACCGCCGCCAGTTCCCGGGTACAGGCCGGACAGTGGGCGAGGTGGGCCCTGGCCCCCTGTTCCGCCGAGGCCGGCAGCTCGCCGTCGAGCAGGGCGCTCAGGGCATCGCCCAGGTGGGCCGAGGCCCCGAAACTGCGGCTGGTGAGGCCGTCGGTCATGCCAGCGCCTTTCGCAACAGGGCGCGACCGCGGTGGATACGGCTGCGGACGGTGCCGACCGGCACGTCGAGGATGGCGCCGATCTCCTCATACGACCGGCCGACCACGTCGCACAGCACCACCGCGGCCCGGTACTCCTCGGGCAGACGCCGCAGCGCGTCCTGCACATGGTCGGGCAGGGCCTCGGCGGCCAGGGCGACGTCGGCCCCGGGACTGGGCGGTACGACCCGGTCAGGGTCGTCCGGGAGGAGGTCGACGGGTCGACGGCGTCGGCGTCGGGCTTCGTCGAGGAACGTGTTGGTGGTGATGCGGCTCAACCACCCTTCCAGTGAACCTGGCCGGTAGGTCTCGAGGCCTCTTCGAACCTTGAGAAGCACGTCCTGCACCAAATCCTGCGCGTCGTCGGAATTGCCGGTCAGGCGGTAGGCCACCGTGTAGAGAAAGCGCCCGTGGTCGCGAGCGATCTCCTCCCAGGTGGGAACCCCACTACCCGACATGAGAACGACGGCCGGAGCCGTCGGGTTCCCTTGTTAGACGGAAGGTGGAGAGTTTCTACGGGCCTGGGCCTCGCGCTCGGCCAGCATGGCATCGAGCTGAGACTGGGTCATGGTGACCTTCTCCTCCTCGATGGCCTTGTTGGCCTGCTGCGCCTCGGATTCCGACACGCCCTTCTTGAACTCCTTCTGGGCCTCACCGAGCGACTTGGCCAGCTTCGGCAGCTTGGTGGATCCGAAGAGAAGGAGGATGACGAGAAGGAAGATGATCAGTTCCGGTGCTCCGATACCACCCATGGCTCACAGCCTACAGGCATCGGCCAGCAACGCCACGTCGTCGTCGGAAGCCAGAGCGAAGGGGACTGCCCCGGCGGTGAGCACCAGGCTGGAGACGCCGAGGGACCCCCAGGTTTGCACCTGTTCGCCCACCTCTGCGACGGTGCCGACCAGGCGCCCCCGACGCCACGCGGCCAGCTCGACGCCGTCGAGCACCCCCGGAGGGGACAGCTCCTGCAGCCGGCGGAAGCGACGAGCCAGGTCGGCCTCGTCCTCCCCGGCGAGGGCGTAGAGGCCGACCGACCGGGTCACCGAGGCCGGGTCGCGGTCGGCCCTCTCGCATGCCTCGTCCAGGCGGGCGGCCCGTCCGGCCCAGTCCTGGGGGGTCCAGGTCCACGCCGTGTTCCAACCGTCGGCGTGGCGGCCGGCCAGGTCGATCAGCCGGTCGCCCTTGCCGCCCACCCAGACCGGCGGCGCCGGGCGCTGGACGGGGCGGGGCTGGCAGCGGGCCTTGTCGGCCCGCTCGTAGCGACCGTCGAAGGAGAAGGGGCCGCCGCCGAACATGCCCCGCACCACCTGGACCGACTCGGCCAATCGCTCCAAGCGCACGCCCGGGGGCTCGAGGGTGAGGCCGGCGGCGGTCAGCTCAGGCTCGTACCAACCGGCGCCCAAGCCGACGGTGAGCCGGCCGCCGGAGACGACGTCGAGGGTGGCCAGGGCCTTGGCCAGGACGGTGGCGGGACGAAGGGGACCGCAAACCGTGAGGGTCCCCAGGCGGACCGAGCTGGTCCGCCGGGCGATCCCGGCGAGGGCCACGAGGGGGTCGAAACAGCCGTGGTCGCCGGAGGGGGCGCCATACCGGCTGATGTCGAGGAAAAGATGGTCGGAGACCCAGACCGAACCGAACCCGAGCTCCTCGGCGCGCTCGGCCCAGCCGACGAGGGTCTCCCAGCGCAGCGGGGACTCGCCGGGCACGGAAAAGTCGTACTGGGGGAGGGCCAGGCCGACGTCCACCGTGCCAGCGTAGAAGCAACGTGCGAGCCTGGGAGCGACGTGCTGGAGTGCGTGGTGAACGTAAGCGAGGGGCTCGACCGGGCGGTGATCGGCGCCATCGCGGCCGCGGCCGGGCCGGCCCTGCTCGACGTGCACGCCGACGCCCACCACAACCGGTCCGTGCTCACCCTGGTCGGGTCCGGCGTCGAGCAGGCGACCCGGGCGGTGGCGGTCGAGGCCGTCCGCCGGATCGACCTGCGCCTCCACGTTGGTGTGCACCCCCGGCTGGGGGCGGTCGACGTGGTGCCCTTCGTGCCCCTGGGTGACGCCTCCATGGACGATGCGGTAGCGGCCCGAGACCGGTTTGCGGCGTGGGCGGGCGCCGAGCTGGGCGTGCCGTGCTTCCTCTACGGCCCCGAGCGCACCCTGCCCGACGTGCGCCGGCGGGCGTTCACCAGCCTGGAGCCCGATACCGGCGGGCTCGTGGCCCATCCCACCGCCGGCGCCATCTGCGTGGGCGCCCGGCCGGTGCTGGTGGCCTACAACGTGTGGCTGGCCGATGGGGTCGACCTGGCCACTGCGCGCCGGGTGGCCCGGGAGATCCGGGCGCCGGCGCTCCGGGCCCTGGGGCTCGACGTCGGCGGCAGGGCCCAGGTGTCGATGAACCTGGTCGACCCCGCCCGGCTGGGCCCGGGCGAGGCATACGACGCCGTTGCCGCCCGGGTGGCGGTGGACCGGGCCGAGCTGGTGGGCATGCTGCCTGGGGCGGTCCTCGACGCAGTATCGCCGGACCGCTGGACCGAGCTCGACCTCAGCCGGGCCCGCGCCCTGCCGTACGCCCTCTAAAGGCGGACCTCCATGGTGGTTGCAACGACGGCCGCGGCGTCAAGGCCAAGCCCTGCGGGCGTCGGCTTCGCCGCCGGCCCTGACCCCGCTCCGGTTCGTTAGACGAGGTCGGCGGCCTCCGGCTCGACGCCCTCGCTGACGTCCACCGGCGGGCGCCCCCGCTCCACCCGCCAGATGCTGAACGCGGCGGTCGACGCCGCCAGCCAGGCCAGGCCGAGGATCACGCCGCCCACCACGTCGGTGATGTAGTGGACCCCGAGCGCCAGCCGGGAGAAGCAGATGGCCATCACCAGCAGTGCGGCCCCGCCGATCACGACCGGCCGGTACCGGCGGCCGATCACGGGGAGGAACACCAGGACGAGTGCGCCATAGGTGAAGGTCGACGACATGGCGTGCCCCGACGGGAAGCTCTTGCCATAGGCGGAGGCCACCGGGTCGACGAGGGAGGGCCGGGGCCGATTCACCACCTCCTTCACGATCGTGTCCAGCAGGCCACCGCCCAAGGTGGTCACGACGAGGAAGACGGCCAGTCGCTGATGTCCGGCCCGCCAGACCCAGATCACCGCAGGGATGACGATGACGTAAAACCACACCGGCGAGCCGAAGAACGTGAGGACCTTCAGGTTCTGGACCAGGGTGTCGGAGCCCCGCACCCAGCCGTGCAGGTGGTTGGCGGCCGAGGTGTCGAGGCGGACGAGGCCCCGGTCGTTCTGCACCTGGTCGAGCAGAAGCCCGAACGGAATGGCCACCAGGAGGAACGCCAGCCCGAACAGGCTGACCCGCAGGCCGTACCGGGCGTCGGGATCGAGACGCCGGCGCAGGGTGTCCTTCACGGTGCTGGGACGTACACCAGCAACGGCTCGTCGGCCTTGGCGATGATGAACTCCTCCGAGCCGTCGAAGGTCTCGCCGTCGCGGGCCAGACGCAGGCGCCCCTCCAGGGACTTCACCGTCATCGACCGCACGGACCGCTGCTCGTAGGCGCCGCAGCGGGCCAGGCGCCCGGTCAGCACCGAGAACAGCAGGCGGGCCCGCGACCAGGGCCGGGTGCCGTCGACGATGCGGATGTCGAGCTGGCCGTCGTCGAGGCGCTCCCGCCAGCTCGGGGCGAAGCCGGACGGCTGGTACCTGCAATTGCCGATGAAGACCATCCACACCCGCCGGCGCTGACCGTCCAGCTCCAGGTCGACCGGCCGGGACTGCCGGAGCACCTTCAGCAGCGCAACGACGACCGCCGGCCACTTGCCGATCCTGTCCTCCAGCTTTTCCCGGGCGTCGACGAGATCGACGTAGCTGCCGATGCTGGCCGTGTTCACGAAGGTTTGCCCGTCGATGGTGGCCCGGTCGACCGCCACCGCCCGACCGTCGTGCACAGCCCGAGCCGCGTCGGCGACGGATTCCAGTCCCAGGGCGTAGGCGAAGTGGTTCAGGGTGCCGCCCGGCACGACGAGCAGCGGCTTGCCGGTCTTCGCGGCGATCGTCGCCGCGGTGTTTATGGAGCCGTCGCCTCCAGCCACGCCGACCGCGCACCCACGCTCGGCCGCCTTCTCCAGGGTCTCCTGGAGGTCGTCGCCGACGGCCAACTCGACCACCTCGGCCTCGGGCAGCTCGGCCCGGAGCTCCTCGGCGGCCTGCTCGCTCGACCCCGCGGCCGGGTTGACCACCACCACCAGCCCCCCGCCCGTTGAGGGCTCTACGTTGGTCGGCTTCAACCCGCTCCGAACCTGCGCCGGCTCGTGCGGGGCGACCGGCCAGAGCCGCCGTGTCAGCAGGCCGGCGCCGGCCCCCAGCACAGCACCGGCGGCGACGTCGGAGGCGTGGTGGGCGCCGCCGTGGACACGGGAGTAGCCGACCAGCGCGGCCAGGCCGGCGAGCGGGGCGGCGAGCGCCGGCGACTCCTGGCCGGCGCCGGCTGCAAATGCCACCGCGGCGGCAGCGTGAGCCGAGGGGAACGACGGAGTCGCTGGTGTCGGGTAGCCGGGGACATGCGAGAGCAGGCGCCCCCGCGCCGGGCGCTCACGCCGGACGACCCACTTGGCCGGCCCATTGGCGACCGCCGACGCGATGCCGACGGCGAACAGGCCGCGCAGGGCGGCGCGGCGGCGGAACCGGCCCCCGCTCGCCCCGAGCACGGCAGCGATGGCCAGCCACAGCTTCCCGCCGTCCGCGGCCCGGCCCAGAAGCCGGAACCCCTCGTCGGCCCGCCGCGACCTTCCGGGGGCCCTCAATGCCCGCCGACCCGGCGGTAGCGGGCTTCGGCGAACGAGTAGAGCCCGTAGGCGGCCAGCCCGATCGCCACCACGACCAGCAGCGTCGTCCCGTAGGGCCGGGCGGCCAGGCGCTTGAGCGCTCCGTCGATGCCCACAGCCTGTTCCGGGTCGCGCAGACGGGCGGCGGCGATCAGGAACACGCCGATCAGGAGCGCGACGAGCATGCGGGCGACGTTTCCGACGGTGCCGACGCCCCGGATACAGGCAGACTTCCCTCGGCTCATCTCGACCAACTTGAGCCGCGTACGAAATTTCCCCGCCAGGCCCCGCCAGCCGATGTAGAGGCCGGCGCCGATGGCCACCACGCCGGCGCCCTGCACCAGCCAAGCCCCGAGCGGCCAGTCGAGCACCTGGGCGGTCCGATCGGACTCCCGCGAGTCGGGAGCCACGCTGTTCGACCAGATGAACAGCTTCACCGCGCTCCCGAAGAGGAAGGTGTAGAGAACGCCCCGGAGGAAGTAGCCCACCCGCTTCAATTGGGACTTGCGGGTGTCGGGCTCGTTCGCCGGCCCTACGGCCGCCTCGACGAACCGCCAGGCGGCGTAGCCGGCGAACCCCACCGCCAACATCAGTACAAGCACCCGCCCGAACGGCTGGTGGACGACCGCTTGGAGGGCGCCTTGCTTGTCGGCCCGGGCCGCGCTGTGGCCCGCCGCCACCTGAGCGGCCAGGATGGCGACCGCCACGTAGAGCAAACCCCGGGCGACCAGCCCGGCGCGGGCCAGTCGCTCGAGCCACGTGCTCTCCGCCGCGTCCTCGAGGGCGTCCTCCGCCCTGTCCCTTACCTCGTCGACACTAACCCCCATGCCAACGGTGTCTCCGGTGATGGCGAGCGGCAAACCGTCCTGTGTCGACTGGTGACGACCTCCGGTGTCATGGCCCCTCTAGTTCCCTCTAGTTCCCCTCTAGTTCGACTTGCTCGACACGAAGTTCACGGTCAGGTCAAGTTTTCACGCCACCACCATCTGGTCTTCGATGAACTGGTCGAGGGCCTTGTCCAGCTGACGCCATGCTGTGGCGAGTGGGCTGCGCTTTGCGATGTCGGCGGGCAATCGGTAGTCCAGCCAGGCCAGCCCAGGGGTGAGGAGACGACCGTGGGCCTTGGTGAACAGTACGGCGACCCGTCGGCCGAGCGGGGTGAGCCGGTAGCGGTTGGTGTGCGGCAGGCGTTCGATCAGGCCCTTGCGTCTCAGGCGACGCAGGTCGTAGGTGGCTTGGCGCGAGGTGTAGGGCTCGTCGGTCAGGGTGGCGACGAGCTCGGCGAGCTGGCGGTTGCCGAAGCCGGCCATGAGGTGGGAGTGCCCGACGGCGGCGGCCAGGTCGGCCATCACCCGTCGGTCCCCGAAACGCAAGCCTGGGGCATGGAGGCCGTCGATGTCGGACGGCCGGGTCACCGCGGTGAAGGTGACCACATCGGGAGCGGGCTGGGCGTCGGCCGCTTGAGCGTCGCAAAGACGCTTGTTGGCATTGTTGCCAACGGCCCGGAGGGCGTGCCAGTTTTGTCGGCGTTGACGCGTCTGCCGATCCCGAAGTCCCGGGTGTCGCCCACCACGACTTCGGTGCGCAGGACCCGGTGCTGCATCAAGGCCTCTTCGTCGATCATGCCGACGTCGGCACAACGTCGACAATGGACATGCGTCTCTCGCCAAGCTGATCGGCACGACGAGGGGTCCGGTCGAGGCTCCCGCCGATAGTTGTCCTGCTGTTGAGCGACGCTGTGGTGCGCGCTCAGGCGCCCGATGGTTGCAGGGTCCGGCGGGCCGCCAGGGCCCGAGACGCTATCGTCGCCGGGCTGCCGTCTCCAGTCGCGATCTCGGTCAGGACGCCGATGCCCGGAGGCCCCATGGCGACGAGCGCGTCGGCCGCCAGTTCACTCAGGTGACGGGCCGGACCCAGGAGTGTGGACCGCAGGACAGGGAGCGCCTCTGAGCCGCCGATCTCCCCGAGAGCCCAGATGGCCTGGGCCCGCATGGCGACCGGACCTCCCTCCACACAGCTCAGGAGAGGCTGCAGGGCCCGTGGCGAGCCCATCCGGCCGAGCGAACGGGCCGCCCGGGCCCGCACCTCCACCGATGGATCGTGGCGCAGGAGGTCGATCACATCGTCGGCGGTGGCCAGCGCCTGGAACCGGCCCAACAACTCCACCGTGACGGCACGCCTGGGTACCGACGGGCTGTCCAGCCCCTGGCTCAGAAGGGGGACGGGACACTCGCGGATCTGGAAGATCGCGTCGGCGACCACGTCGACCGGTATGACGTGAGCCCCCTCCAAGGAGGCCAGGAGGGGCGGGACGGCGCTGGGGTGGCCGAGCCGCCCAAGTCCCCGGGCCGCGGCCCACCGCACCTTGGGGTCAGAGTCCTGCAGAAGGCGGAGAAGGTCACGCACGGCTTCGGGTGAACCGGACTCGCCGAGGAACTCGCCGGCCTGCGCTCGGGCCCCGGCCCGCTTGCTCTGGGTCTGGCGGCGGGCGGCATCGAGGGCCCCGAGGCGGTCGAGTACCCGGCCAAGGGTCTCGTGGTCCTCGCCCCGGAGGCTCGGAAGCAGGGCTCTTGCCTGTGCCTCCACCGCTCGCTGCTGGGCGGCGGAGAGGGACGAAATGGCGGAAGGGGCGAGATCGCCCTCGTCGATGGCGCGAAAGATGATCGTCCGGGCCTCCGCCTCGAAGTCGGCGCTGCTTCCCCGGCCGGTGCGTGTGCGGGCCGACAGAGCGAAGACGACGAGGGCGACAGCGGTGGCGGCAAGAGCGACGGAGGCCGCCAGCTCGCCCCCGGTCACTGGTTCACCATCTGACGCTGGTTGGCCAGTGCGTGCCTCCTGGACCGGCCTCCAGGGCCGGTCACCGGGGCACACTCCCTCCGGGAGAGTGCCCCAAGTGAGTGCCTCCTGGACCGGCCTCCAGGCCGGTCACGCCCGGGCCTCTGATCGTCCCAGCACCGCCTGGATGCGGCCGAGCATTTCCCTGAGACTGAAGGGCTTGGCGATGTAGTCGTCGACACCGGCGGCGAAGCCGAACTCGACGTCGGCCTCCTGGGCATTCGCGGTCAGGAGAATCAGGGGGATGCGGGCGGTCAGGGGATTGTCGCGGAGCGCCCGGCAGACGTCGATGCCGCTCATCTTGGGCATCATCCAGTCGACGAGGATGAGGTCGGGGGCCCGGCCCTCGTCGTTGCCGGCAGTGGCCGCCGCCAATCCGGCTTCGCCATCGGCGGCGATCAGGGTCGAGTAGCCGGCCTGGCCCAGCTTCCAGGTGATCAGCTCTCGGATGTCGGGGTCGTCGTCGATGACGAGCACGGTCTTCATGGGCAGAGTCCTCCTGTGGCACGGTTTCCGCGAGGTCCCCCGATTGGGCCGGCGCTCGCTCTGAGGAGAGATCGACAGAATCCGGTCCCGGCTGAAGAGGAACTTCTCAGGGCGGCCGGCCGTCGAAGCCTCCCTCAGCGACGCGGGATACTTCAGAACCGTGTCCCTGCCTGCGTCAGCGCCGACCTCGGTCCCCCGGAATGCCGCCCACCCCTCACCCAGCGCCGACCCTCCCCGTCCCGTCCTCGTCGGCGCCGGCGTCATTCTCGTCGGCGCCGCCATGGTCACTGCCTTCGCCGCCAACTTCCGTCTCGACGTCGGCCGCACCGGCGCCCTTCGCATGGTTCTGGGGACCGGCACCGCCCTCTGCGCATTCGCGGTCTTCGCTCTCTCCCGGGCGACCTGGCGCCAGACCGGTACACCGGCGGCGTTGTGGGCCGGATGTGGAGTGTTGGTGGTCGGGATTGCCGCCGCATCCGAGCCGGACCTCGTCCGGGCGGTGCTTGGAGACCGCGGGCCGGCGGGTGACCGATGGGCGGCCGCCGTGGCCGCAGCGGGCCTCATCGTGGGGCCGCTGCTTTTCGGGGCCGGGCTGCTTTCAGCAGTCCAACGGCTACGGGTCGGCGCTGCGTCGCTGACCGCCGGCGCGTTGCTGGCAGTGGTGGCCGTATCGGTGCTGGTCCATGCTGCGCCCCGACTGGGAACAGCCCTTTCGGTGTCGCAGTTGTCCCGGGCCGAGGGGGCCGGCGGCGTGGCCGGGGGCACGGCGGTCATCGGCATCTGGCTGGCGGTGGCGGTGGCCTACGGCGCCCAGGCCCTACGGCGCCGCTGGCTCTCCACCTGGGTCGGCCCGCTGCTGTTCGCCCTGATCCTGTCGGGGCTAGCCGACGGAGCGGCCCGGCCGACGAACGGATGGGCCGTCGGCGCTACGCTCCTGGGGGCCTTGGGCCTGCTCGTCGCGGTGGTGGGATCACATCTGGAGCTGACCAGGGCGTCTGAGGGTCAGACCATGAAGCTGTCCGACTCGGCACTGGAGGCGGAGACCGCCGAAGTGCGGGAGCGGGTCCGGGCGGCCGGCCTCCGCGCCCGCCGCCACGACCTGGTCAACGCCATCATGGCCGTCGAGGGCGCAGCGGCGATACTGGAGCGTGAGTTCGAGAGACTGTCGGAAACCGACAGGGAGACCCTCGCCGGCGTGGTCCGCTCGGGGACGGCCCGGTTGCGCGGCCTCCTCGCGCTGGAACGCGGCGGCGAAACGCTTGTCTCCATGGCCGCCACCGCGTCCGCCGTGGCCAATGATCCGGGCTGGGGCGTCCTGTTCGAGCTCGACGTGAGGCCCGACCTGCTGGCCGCCGGCTCGCCGGGGGAGACGGCCGAGGCCGTGCGGCAGCTCGTAGACGGTGCCCGGCGTCGGTCCCCCGCGGGCCTGGTGACCCTTCGGGGCGAGCGCGACGGGGACTGGGTCGTACTGCGGGTGGAGGACCGCGGCCCGACCATGCCGCGCCAGCTCCGGCGCACGGTGACCGATCCTGACTGCCGGCGTGAGCCCGCACGCGAGGACGACATGGGCGTCCGCCTCGCCGGTCGACTGATGCGCGGTCAGGGCGGCGACTTGTGGGTCGAGGCCCGTCCCGGCGGAGGAACCTCGTTCGGGATATGCCTCCCCGCCATTGACAGCGGGAATGGGGACGCTGGTGCGACCGATACCTGAGACCTCATCGGCCCCACTGAAGCTGCTGATCGTCGAGGATCACGAGCTGCTGGCCGGCACCATGGCCATGGCCCTGCGTACCGGTGGGATGGAGGTGCACGCGACGGCCGGGCCGTCGCCCGAAGCAGTTGTCGAGTTGGCCCGGCGGCTCCAACCAGTCCTGGTGCTGCTCGACCTCGAACTGGGCGCCCTGGGCAGCGGGCTCGATCTCATCCGGCCGCTGATCGACGCCGGCGGCCGGGTGGTCATGGTGACCGGGGTCACGGACCGGGCTCGCCTCGGC
Organism: Acidimicrobiales bacterium; assembly: GCA_038214685.1. Classification (GTDB taxonomy): domain Bacteria; phylum Actinomycetota; class Acidimicrobiia; order Acidimicrobiales; family AC-14; genus CADCTB01. The sequence continues at coordinate 17,018 of JBBQRO010000004.1, read as the reverse complement.
GCCTGCATCGAGGCGGGTGCCCTGGGCGTGGTCGACAAGACCGGAGGGTTCGACACGCTGATGGAGGCGGTCCGACGGACGGTTGACGGGGCTCCCCTCCTGGGCGATGACGAACGTCAGGCCCTTCTCCACGAGGCCCGCCACCGTCGACGCAACGACCAGGAGCGTCTGGCTCCCTTCAACGCCCTGAGCCCTCGCGAGCAGGCTGTCCTGGTTCGCCTGCTGGCGGGCGAGCCCGCCGAGACCATCGCCGATCGTTCCTATGTCTCCCTGGCCACCGTCCGCAGCCATATCCGGGCTGTTCTGCTCAAGCTGGGGGTGAACTCCCAACTGGCTGCGGTGGCCCAGGCGCGCCAGGCCGGCTGGCCTCCCCCCGAACAGTAGAAAGCCGCCTTTCTCGGCGAATCATCAATTCTGGCGATGTCTCGATGCGCCAACATTCCGATCCTTTCCCCACAGACCATCTGTTCCGGCGAGGAGGGGATCGTGCAGCCACGTCGGGATGAGCGAGGCGCAGCAATGGTGGAGTTCGCACTGATCCTGCCCATCCTCGTGCTGTTCATGTTCGGCATCGTGGAGTTCGGTCGGGCCTACAGCGCCCGCATCGAACTGACCTCGGCCGTACGCGAAGGGGCACGCGCCGTGGCCCTGGGGAAGGACGGGAAGGCCGCCACTCAGGCGGCGGCGCCGGGCCTCAATCCCACCCTGACGACGGCGCAGATCGACGTCAACTCCTGCCAGGGTGCGCTGCCTCCTCCGAACGCCACCGTCAGTGCCACCTATCCCTTCAACTACACGATCCCGCTGTTCCGTAGTGGAACCTGGACGCTCCGGGCGACAGGAGTCATGCAATGCGGCGGCTGACCCTCCTCCGCCGCCGCGACGAGCAGGGCGCAGTCATCGTCCTGATGACCGCCTTCGTGGTGGTCATGGTGGGGATGGCGGCCCTGGTGATCGACGTGGGCGCGCTTCGCGACGAGAAGCGCCAGCTGCAGAACGGTGCCGACGCCGCAGCGCTGGGCCTGGCCCAGTACATCGGCCAGAACTGCCCCACCTCCGCCACCTGCTCCCCAAGTCTGCTCCAGGCCAGGGCCGAGTCTCTGGCCCAGGCCAATGCCCGCGACAACTCCACAACCGTCGACCCGCCGATCGCCGATTACGCCACGAAGCAGGTGACAGTGAGGACCAGCACCCGGGAAGCCGACGGCAGCCGCATCCTGCCCTTCTCGTTCGGCCAGGTGATCACGGGGGTCAAGGGCAAGGAGGTGAAGGCCGGTGCGGCCGCCAGCTGGGCCGGCCTCAAGAGCGCGTCGGTGATCCGTCTCACCGTGTCCAGGTGCGAGTTCAACCTGGCCACGGCCAACGGCACAGTGTTCGACCAGTCGAAGGTGATTCTCTTCCACAAGGTCTCCCCGACCTGCGCCGGCGGGCCGAGTGGGTCCAACCTCCCCGGTGGGTACGGCTGGCTGGGCGACGGCAACGACAGCAACCCCAATGACTGCATGGTCACGCCTTCCGCCAGCGGCACGGTGACGTCGGACACCGGCAACTCCGCCCCGAGCGCCTGCAACATGGCGATCTATCTGAACAAGGACATCCTCCTCGCCCTCTACGACAACGTCAGCGGGAGCGGCAGCAACGGCAGCTACCGCATCTACGGCTTCGGCCAGTTCCACCTCACCGGCTTCAACTTCCCTTCAGGCGGTCAGGGCGGGGTCAGCTGTCCCACCAACGCCTGCCTGGTCGGCAACTTCATCCGCTTCGTCGCCATCGGCGAATTCGGCGGGCCCAACCTGGGCAATCGCGTCGCCCTCGTCAGCTAAGGACACAAATACTCATGGTCAGACGACAGAAGCTCATCGGCATCATCGCCTCGGTCCTGCTTGCTGCAGTCGGCACGGGGCTGTTGGTGACCTACGTGCGCAGCGCCGAACAGCGGGCGGTCAAGGGGGAAGAGACCGTCGACGTGCTGGTGGTCAGCGCCACGATCCCGAAGGGCACCAAGGCCGAGGAGATCGGCACCAGCGTGCGCCTGCAGCAGGTCCCGGCCAACGTGGTGACCAAGGACGCGCTGGCCAGCACCGGGCCGCTGGCCGGCCGGGTCGCCGCCGTCGATCTGCTCCCGGGGGAGCAGCTCCTGCCGAACCGCTTCGCCATGGCCGCCGAGGTCGCCGGCATCTCGTCCGGGATGCTGCAGGTTACCGTGGCCATGGACGCAGTGAGGGCCATCGGCGGCCAGGTCCGCAAGGGGGACTCCGTCGGCGTGGCCGTGTCCTTCGAGGATCCGGAGACCACCCGCCTCGTGCTGCACAAGGTGCGGGTGACCGACGTGCGCGACGAGGCGGGCATCCCGGTGACCACGCCGGCGGGCGGGCCGGGGCCGGCGGGCAGGCTCCTGGTGACGTTGGCGGTCGACGGACCATCGGTGGAGAAGGTCGTGTTCGGAGCGGAGTTCGGACGGCTGTGGCTCTCCTGGGAACCGAAGGAAGCCGCCGAGGGTGGTACCAAGGTGCAGACCAGGGCGGGAGTGAACCTTTGACCGGCACCGTCCTCGTCACGCCGGACATGGCCTTCGAGACCCAGGTGAAGCGGGCCTTCGACGGCGATCTTGCCGCCGACCGGTGGTGGGACGACCGTCTCCCCCGCCTGCAACCGGAGACCGCGGCCCGTGAGATCGCCCATGGCCAGCCGTCGATGGTGGTCGTGGGGCCCGGGGTGGCTGCGCCGGTGGCCCTGGCCCTGGCTGAGTCCCTCGACCTCCTGTTCCCCGAGGTGTGCGTGGTGCTGGCCGTCAAGCCCACGACCCGCCTGTGGGAGCGCGCCCTGCGAGCCGGCGTCCGGGAGATCATCCCTGACGGGGCCGACGACGAGCAGGTCCACGAGGCCATCAGCCGGGCGGGAGCCGCGGCCAACCGGCGCCACGTGGCCAGCGGCATGGTCGCCCAGCGCGAGGAGGCGCCCCGGGGCCGGGTCATCACCGTGATGGCGCCCAAGGGTGGCGCCGGCAAGACCACCGTGGCCACCAACCTGGCCACCCAGCTGGCCCAGGCTGCGCCGGGGAAGGTCGCCATCGTCGACCTCGACCTCCAGTTCGGTGACGTCGCCAGCGCCCTGGGGCTCGGTCCGCAGTCGACGGTGGCCGACGCGGCACGCCTCGGCACCCAGCTGGACAGCACCGCCATCAAGGTGTTCCTCGAGCCGCACCCGTCCGGCCTCTATGCCCTGGTCGGGCCCCACTTCCCGGCGGAAGCGGAGGAGGTCTCGGCCACGATCGTCGGGCACATCATCGACATCCTGGCCGGCGAGTTCTCCTTCATCGTGATCGACACGGGCGCCGGCCTCGACGAGTACGCCCTGGCTGCGGCTGAGCGGTCCGACGACCTGGTCCTGGTGTGCGTCACCGACGTTCCCAGCGTCCGGGGATTGCGCAAGGCGCTCGACGCCATGGATCTGCTCGGCATGACCAAGCCCCGCCGTCATCTCATACTCAACCGGTCCGACGACAAGGTCGGACTGTCCGCGGCTGACGTGGAAGCCACTATCGGCATGCCCGTGGAGGCGTCCGTACCCACCTCGCGGTCCATCCAGATCTCGATCAACCAGGGCGCCCCGGTCGTGGGCTCAGACCCGCGGTCCGCCGCCGGTCGGGCCCTCGTCGGCCTCGCCGGTCGCTTCGTCGACCCGCCGCCGGCGGCCGACCGGAGCCGGCGCTTCTCCCGAAAGGACGGCAAGTGAAGCTCAACCAGCGCCTGAAGCAGGCGGGTGCCGTACCGGCGACCGAGGAGGGGCCGACGGAGCGCTCGCCGCTCAAGGCGCTCCCCGGCCCGACGAGCGGCTCGGCGACCGACAACCGCCCACCGCCCTCCGACCCGCTCATCGCCATCAAGCAGCGGGCCCAGGAGTCGCTGTTTGCCCGGCTGGGCGGACGCCTGTTCCGGCCCGAGATGACCGAGGAGCAGCTCCACCGCCTAGTCGTCGACGAGCTGGCATCGGTGTTGGCCGCCGACCGCGCCCCGCTCTCGCCCGCCGAACGGCAGCGTCTGGTCGACGACATCAGCGAGGACGTTCTCGGCCTCGGCCCCCTGGAGGTCTTTCTCGCCGACCCCGAGGTCAGCGAGATCATGGTCACCGGTACCCGGCCCATCTACGTGGAACGTGCCGGTCGCCTTTACGCGACCGGCACCCGGTTCCTCTTCGAGGACCACCTGCGCCGCGTCATCGAGCGCATCGTGGGCCAGGTCGGCCGGCGCATCGACGAGTCGTCGCCCATGGTCGACGCTCGCCTGGCCGACGGTTCCCGCGTCAACGCCGTCCTGCCTCCTCTCGCCCTCGACGGCCCGACACTCACCATCCGGAAGTTCGCCAAGGTGCCGCTGACGGTCAACGACCTCATCCGCCTCAAGACCCTCACCCCGAGGCTGGCCGAGCTCACGTCGCTCTGCGTAATGGGCAGGCTCAACATCCTGGTCACGGGTGGGACCGGTACGGGCAAGACGACTTTGCTGAACGTTTTGTCGGCGTCCATCCCCGAGAACGAGCGCATCGTCACGATCGAGGACTCCGCCGAGCTCCAGTTGGTCCAGGACCACATCGTCCGACTCGAGGGCCGGCCGCCGAACATCGAAGCCCGCGGCGAGGTGACGATCCGCGACCTGGTACGGAACTCGCTGCGCATGCGCCCCGACAGGATCATCGTCGGGGAGGTGCGCGGTGGCGAGGCGCTCGACATGCTCCAGGCCATGAACACCGGCCATGAAGGCTCCATGTCGACGCTGCACGCCAACACCCCGCGCGACGCAGTGTCCCGCCTGGAGACGATGGTGCTGATGGCGGGCATCGAGCTGCCCTCGCGGGCCATCCGCGAGCAGATCGCCTCGGCCATCAACCTGATCGTCCACCTCAGCCGGTTGAGGGACGGCACCCGACGGGTCACCCACCTCACCGAGATCACCGGCATGGAGTCGGGGGTCATCACCCTCCAGGACATCTTCACCCTCGATCACAGCAGCGACATCGGCGAGGACGGCCTCATCCACGCCTCGCTGGTACCGACCGGCATTCGGCCCGCCTTCGCCGAGCGGCTCAAGGCCGAGGGACTTCCGATCCCCGCCCGGCTGCTGGGTGCGGTCGATCCCGTCCGTGCGGCACGGTCGAGGTGAGACGTTCACGGGTGCTGGCCGGCCTGGCGCTGGCGTCGGTAGTGGTCATGCTGGGTCCGGCGCCGGCCGCCTGGGCCGACGAGACCCTGACCGTGGTGAACACCGACGTCACCGCCTATCCCGATGTGCGGGTGATCCTGGCCGTGCCCGCCCAGGTCGGCGACCAGGGCCTGACCGCGCCGGTCGTCACCGTGACGGAGGGCGGTCAGAACCGACCGGTGCGGGTCGAGGCCCTGCCCGTCGAGGGTCTCGAGGTCGCTCTGGTGGTCGACACCTCCGGGAGCATGGTGGGGTCGCCGCTGGCCGCGGCGAAGACCGCCGCCCAGGCGTTCCTGACCCAGCTCCCGGTCACGGTGCCGGTGTCGGTGATCGGCTTCGGTGCTTCACCGGCCGTGGTGAGCCCGCGCTCGGTCAACCGATCGGCCCAGGTGGCCGCGATCAGGGCGTTGGCGGCCGGGGGCCAAACCGCTCTCTACGATGCTCTGCGCACGGCGATGGCCCAATTGCAGGCACCCGGTGTGGGCGCCCGCCGGATGGTGGTGTTGTTGACCGACGGAGGTGACACAGCAAGCGTCGCCACCCTCGACGCCACGGCGGCGGCCATGGCGGCGGCCAAAGTTCCCTTGTTCGCAGTCGAGCTGCGCACGGTGGAGAGCCGGCCCGCCGCCCTCACCACGTTGACGTCGGCCTCCGGTGGCCGGGTGGTGCCGGCAGCCGATCCGGCTGCCCTCGCAGGCGCCTTCGACGAGGTGGCCAAGCAGCTCGTCCGCCAGTACGCGGTCACGTACCGCTCGGAGGCCAACGGGGCGAGCGAGATCGATATCGCCGTGGACGCCCAGGGCACCCGGACCAGCGCCCGCCTGCGCCTCGCCCTCCCCGCGGCGCCGGCCCCGAACGGGGCGACCCCGGTCGACGACGCCGCCCCAGTCGGGGCCCGGGGCCCGTCGGCCGTCGGCGACTGGGCCCTGCTGGTCGGCGGCGGTCTGTGCGGCCTCAGCCTGCTCGGCCTGCTGCTCGGGTACGCCATTTCCCGCACGCCCCGGGCCCGGGGGCTGGTCGCTCCCCGCTCCGGGATGGGGCTGGCGGGCGTGACCGACCGGGCCGAACTCGTCGGCAACAGCGTGCTCCGGCGGGGAAACTGGGTCGCCCCCCTCAGCAGGGCCCTGGAGCTGGCCGGAGTCGACATCCGCCCGGGGGAGCTCCTGGTGGCGGCGGCGGCGGGCTCAGTGGTGATGTTCGGGATCGGATGGCTCCTCATCGGCCCCCTCATCGGCCTGGTACTGGCGCTGATGGTCCCGCTCCTGGCCCGTGGGGTCCTGCGCCTCCTCGCCACCCGGCGCCGGCAGAAGTTCTCAGACCAGATGGCCGACACCCTCCAGATCCTGGCCGGGAGCCTGCGGGCCGGGCACGGGCTGTCCCAGGGCATCGACACCGTGGCCCGCGAGGCGGAGTCGCCGACGGCCGAGGAGTTCCGGCGCCTGACGGTGGAGACGCGGTTGGGACGCGACCTCGTCGAAGCCCTGGAGTCCCTGGCCGACCGGGTCGGCAGCGAGGACTTCCAATGGGTGGTGCAGGCCGTGCAGATCCAGCGGGAGGTCGGCGGGGACCTCGCCGCCATCCTCGACACGGTGGCGAGCACCGTCCGCGACCGGACGCGCGTCCGCCGCCAGGTGTCCGCCCTGAGCGCCGAGGGCCGCATGTCGGCGTGGGTACTGATGATTCTCCCGTTCGGATTGGGCGGCATGATGGCCGTGACGAACCGGGGTTACCTCGCCCCTCTGTTCACCACCGGCACCGGCGTGCGCCTTCTCGTTGTGGGAGCTGTGCTCCTCGCGGCCGGCGGGCTCTGGCTGCGCCGCATCGTGAAACCCATCTTCTAAGGAGCCATGCAATGCCTGTGTACGTCGTGCTGGCCGCCATCGCGGTCAGCCTGTCGATTCCGATTCTCTGGCGGTCGCTGGCCCTCGATCGAGCCCCCGGCCGACAGATCACCCGCAACCTCAACTCGGGTCTGGCCGGGGGCGGAGACCTGCGCGGCCTCGTCCTCTCGCAGCCGCCCCTCGATCGCATCCTCAGGCCGGTCCTCCATTCCCTGGGCCGGACGGCCCACCGGGTGAGCCCATCGGGGATGGTCACCACACTGGCCCGACGCGTCGAGCTCTCGGGCGTGGCGTGGACCGTCGATCGGTTCCTCGTCCTGAAGCTGGCGCTGGCCGGGGCGCTCCTGACCTCGGGGCTGGTCTGGGCGACGCTCTCCGGTGCGTCGAACGCCTACCTGCTGAGCATCGGGGCGGCCATCGTCGGCTACCTGGGCCCCGATCTGGTGCTGTCCCGCCTGGCCTCCGCCCGCCAGCTGACCATCGGCAGCGAGCTGCCCGACGCCCTCGACCAGCTGACGATCTGCGTCGAAGCCGGGTTGGGCTTCGACTCGGCCATGGCCCGCATCTCGAAGTCGGGCCACGGACCGCTGGCCCAGGAGATCACCCGCCTGCTGCAGGACCTCCGGGTGGGCGTGGCCCGCACCGAGGCCCTCGATTCCCTGTTGAGCCGCACCGATGTCGCCGAGTTGCGGCAGTTCGTTCACGCGGTGATCCAGGCCGACAGCTACGGAGTGCCCATCTCCCGGGTGCTGCGCGCCCAGGCGTCCGAGCAGCGGGAGAAGCGCCGCTTCCGGGCCGAGGAGCGGGCGATGAAACTGCCGGTCAAGGTCATCTTCCCGCTCGTCTTCTGCATCCTCCCCGTCCTGTTCATCGTCATCATCGGCCCCGCCTTCCTCCAGCTCCAGTGAGGGCTGTAGAGGTTCGTGCCGGTCGATTTCACCAGTCCACAAGGAGAAACCACGCATGGAACCGCACCGCAGGACAGTGGTGGCAGCCGATGGTCAACCAGGTCCGCCGCCGCCGGAGGTAGACCACGTCGACGAGGAGATCCTCGCCGAGGTGCTCATGCTGTTGGAGGACGAGGCGCCGGAGGCGATGCTAAAGGCCTGCTCGCTCTTCCTCTCCGGCCTCCCCGACCGCCTGGTCGACATCGACGCCGCCCTGGTCGAGGGTGACTTCGAGAAGGCCGCCCAGGCGTCGCACAGCCTCCGGGGCAGCGCCGGCGCCTTCGGCGCCCGGCACCTGAGCGCGCTGGGCCTCCGCCTGGAACAGAACTGCCGGGAGTCCGACGCCCCGTCGGCCGCCCTCGTTCTGGACGAGATGCGGGCCGAGTTCGCCGTCTTCCGTGTGATCTTCGAGGCCCGACTGGCAAAACTCACCAGGTAGCCCGAGCCGGAGCCCTCCAGGCCGACGTCCGAGAGCGAGTCGTGGGTCGCTCTCGGACGCCGCCGGGAAGGCAGGGAAGCTTGTTGGGCGCCGTCAGGCCGACGCCGCGCCGCCAGAGCCGCCGGCCAGGGTGCGCTGGCGGCGGATGCGACGGCGCTCCCGTTCGCTCAGTCCGCCCCAGATGCCGAACTTCTCGCCGTTCACCAAGGCGTACTCAAGGCAGTTCTCACGGACCACGCACCCCCGGCACACCCCTTTGGCCTCCCGGGTGGACGCCCCCCGCTCCGGGAAGAACAAGTCGGGATCGACGCCCATACAGTTGGCCTGGCCCTGCCAGGTGCGATCCCCGAGGTCGAAACGGTGTCCCCGCCTCTGCTCCATCATCGGCCGCCTCCCCTCAACGGTGCTCGTGCTGCTGTGGCCGGACCACCTTGGCTGCCACGGGTGTAATTACAACAGTGTGATCATTGCCCCTATCCCGCCCGAGCGCAAGAGCGGGCGGTACCATCCGCGACAAACACGGCTGGAAGCGGTAAGGGGCGACATCACGACCCGAGTCGGCCTGGAGGCCAGTGTGGGCGATTCGCGCTGAAATACCGCACCGAATCGCCCACTCTTGATCAGGCCGGGCGGCGACCCTGCTCGGAGCGCTGGGCCCGCTTGTGCTCCAGGAAGTCGACAAGGACGTAGCTGCCCAGGTTCTCCGGGGTGGTGAAGAAGGCCCGGCCCCGGTTCATGCGGGTCATGCGCTCGACGAACGCCTGCAGGTGATCGGTGGCGTCGAGCATGAAAGTGTTGATGCGGATGCCCTCCGCCGTGCAGCGGGCCACCTCGGCCAGCGTGGCCCGCACCGTCTCCCGTACCGGTGGGTAGCTGACGAACACGCCGCCGTCGGCCTCGATGTGGGCGGTGGGCTCGCCGTCGGTGATCATCACGATCTGCTTGGTGCCCGACTGGCGGGCCAGCTGGCGGCGGGCCAGCAGCAGGGCGTGCTGCATGTTGGTGCCCATCACGAAGTCCCAAGACACTTCGGGCAGCTGCTCGGCGCGCAGTGGCCGGGCCACCTGGGAGAAGCCCACGATGCCCAAATAGTCCCGGGGGTACCGGCTGGTGATGAGGGCGTACAGGGCCAGGGCCACCTTCTTGGCGGCCAGGAAGTTGTCACGCATGGGCATGGAGAGCGACAGGTCGAGGAGCAGCACCGTGCTGGTCCGAGTGAGGACCTCGGTGCGTTCGACAGCGAAGTCTTCGGGATCGAGGCGCACGGGCGTGCCCCCTCCGGTGCGGCCGAGGGCGTTGCGGATGGTGCGCTCGATGTCGAGATGGAAGGGGTCACCGAACTCATAGGGCTTGGAGTCGAAGGTGCGCTCGTGGCCCGGGCCCTCCCGCTCGGCCTGGTGGCGGCCGAGGCGGTCCTTGGAGAGTCGGGCGAACAGGTCGGACAGGGCCCGCTGCCCCACCGCCCGCAACCCTCTCGGGGTCAGCTCCAGCCGCCCTTCCCGCTGCTCGATGAGGCCGGCGTCCTGCAGCATCCGGGTCAGTTCGGCCAGGCGCTCCAGGCTCCGAGCGCCGTCAGGCCCGAGCAGCTCGGTGGCCACCTCGATGTCGGCCTCGGCCAGGGCGCCGGGATTGGCGGCCGAACGCATGAGGTTCTCGAGCTGGTCGATGTTGCCCAGCCGGTCCATGAGCTGGGCCGCATCACCCATGCCCATCGGTCCAGATCCCGTGGTCTGTCGGCTGTCGCCCCAGCCGGCCCCGGGCTGGGCGGCGCGGAGGTGCCGGCCGAGCTGGTCCATCTGCCAGCGCAGGTCCATGTCGTCGAGCAACTGGTCGGAGAGGGCCTGGAGCTGGGCCCGCTGCTCGGGCGACAGGGAGTTCATGAACTGCTGCATGGCCGCCATCTGCCTGGCCATCTGCTCGAGCAGCTCGTCGAGGGTCTGGGGGCTGCCGGGGAACATGTCGCCGTAGGACTCCATGAACCCCTCGAAGTCCGGCTCCTCGCCCCGGGCCCGCTGGTCGAGCATGCCGTTGAGGGCGGCGAGCATGTCCTTGGTCCGGGCGATCTGCTCGGGACTGGTGTTGGCCATGGCCTCGGACATCTGGTTGAACTGGCCCCGGAGAAGCTCCTGGCGCAGCCGGCCTGTGAGGTCCTCGAAGCGCTGGCGCGCCTCCCCGGAGGCGAAGTCGTAGTCCGAGAGCGACTGCACCTGGCCGGCGAGATCAGGGGGCAGCAGGTCGAGGGCCATGCGGCGTTCGGCCATGGCTGCCCCGACCACGTCCTCCCGGCGCTGGTCACCGGACTGGCGGGCCGCCTCCTCCAGTGCGTCGAGCGCAGCCCGCTCCTGGCCGACCACCTCCCGCAACTCATTGGCGATGTCGTCGAAGACGCCGCCCAGGTCGTGGTTGGCCAGCTCTTCCCGCCGGCGCTCACGCAGCCGTTCGAGCAGTTCCCGGATGCCGGCGATGCGCTCACCCATCCGGTCGTTCAGGCCCTCCTGGAGCATGCGCCGCAGGGCGGCGTTCACGTCGCCGTGGTACACGAGGTCGTCGGTGGCCTGGGCCAGCACCTCCTCGGCGTTCAGCTCGAAGCCGGTCTGGGTCCCGTCCCACCGGGAGTACCGGAACCGGGAGGCCAACTACCCCCGGCCCCGGTAGGTGGCCCGTCCGCCGGCGGCGTCCTTGTTGAGCCGGCGGGACAGGTGCAGGCCCTCCAGGACCAGCTCGACCGCACCGGCGATGGCCGCCGGGTCCTCGCTGGCGGCCAGAGGCAGGACGACCTCGCGCAGCGCCGGCAGCATGGCCAGGGCGGCCACGTAGTCGGCCGACGCCACGTCGTCGCCGGTGTGGATGATCGTCCCGCCGTCGAACTCGGCCAGCGCGTCGCGGAAGCGCTCCATCGGGCAGCGCCGGCGGAAGACGGCAAGGACCGACGACCGCACGATCCGCTCCAGCACCGCCCCGTCGTCGCCCTCGTCGAGCGTCTCGATCTCGACCTTGCCGGCGCTGGAAGCGGGCAGGGCGTCGAGGTCGCTCACCCGGGGCACGACCAGGGTCTCGCCCAGGCGGAGGGCCCTCCGGGTGGCGTTGGCCACCATGGTCTCGTAGTTGGCGATGGTGAGGCGCACGGACACGCCGGAGCGCTGGTTGACATGGGGGCTCCGTCGGGCCTCGTGGCTGACGGTTGCCACGATCTCGGCCATGTGGTCGGGGACCTCGACCCGCAACCCCGGGATCCCCAGGGCGACGGCGTCGAGCGGGCGGGCCTCCTGGCGGACGACGGCCAGCTCCAGCTCGGTGTCGAGGGGGTAGTGGGTGCGGATCTGGGCACCGAAACGGTCCTTGAGCGGAGTGATGATCCGGCCGCGGTTGGTGTAGTCCTCGGGGTTGGCCGAGGCGACCAGCATCAGGTCGAGCGGCAGGCGGATCTTGTAGCCCCGCACCTGCACGTCGCGCTCCTCGAGCACGTTGAGCAGGCCGACCTGGATGCGCTCGGCCAGGTCGGGCAGCTCGTTGATGGCGAAGATGCCCCGGTTGGTGCGGGGGACCAGCCCGTAGTGCAGTGTCAGCTCGTCGGACAGGTAGCGGCCCTCGGCCACCTTGATGGGGTCGACCTCGCCGATGAGGTCGGCGATGGAGGTGTCGGGGGTGGCCAGCTTCTCGCCGAACCGGGTCGAGCGGTGCACCCACTCCACAGGCGTGTCGTCCCCGTGGTCGCGCACCAGGTCACGGGCGTGACGCGACACCGGGTGGTAGGGATCGTCGTTGATCTCCGAGCCGGCGACGACCGGCAACCACTCGTCGAGGAGCTGGATGAGCGAGCGGATGATGCGGGTCTTTGCCTGTCCCCGCTCGCCCAGGAAGATGGTGTCGTGCCCGGCCAAGAGGGCGTTCTCGAGCTGGGGGAGGACGGTGTCGTCGTAGCCGACCACGCCGGCGATGATCGGCTTCCCGGCGGCGATGCGGGCGGCGACGTTGCGCCGCACCTCCTCCTTGACCGGGCGGGACTCCCACCCCGACTCGCGCAGCTGGCCGAGGGTGGCGGGCCTGGACATCGCGTCCACCGTACCCTTGCCCGGATGCAAAAAGTCATTGCCTACTTCGCCGCCCTGGTGGTCTCGGTGGCCGCCCTCGCCATCGGGATCCGGGTGACGGCCGACCACACCACGGCGCTGGATGAGTTCAAAGGCGGCCCGGCCCGGGTCAGCGCCTCGGAGACCACCACGACCGTGCCATCCGGCCCGGCGCCGGCGCCGGGCCAGGCGTTCGTCAACGGCACCGTCGAAACCCTCACCGCCGAGGGCGCCCAGGGTGCGGCGCTCGTTGCACCCTTCACCCTCACCGCAGTCGAGCGGGGCGCAGGCAAGGCCACGATCGAGAACGCCCTGGTCGACGGCCGGCGCACATCGATCGCCTGGGGCGGAGGCACGCCCCTGCCGATCACCGGGAACGGGGGCATCGACCTGGGCGGGACAAAAGTTGTGGTCGACCCGACGGGCGCCACCTATACCGTCGACGGAGCACCTCGGGCACTCGCGCCCGGCACGTACCGAGCCGGCGCGTCGGTGGCCGTCGGCGTCGGCGGCCTGGCCACGCCGCGCGATTCAGTGTCGTTCACGGCCGACGCCCGCACGCTGATCAACGCACAGGGGGCGGTGGTCGTGAAGGTGGCGCCCACCCGGATCGAGCTGACCGGGCCCGGCAGGGTGACGGCAAGGGGTCAGCTCCAGGTGCGTGACCCGACCTCGACGAAGCCCGCCGGCGGCATCCAGTTCGGAGAGGGCCCCTACACCGTCACCGTCACGCCGGGGCCCGCCCGCCTCGAGCTCGACGCCGTGCTCCAGGGGCCGCTCACCCGGTCCTGACAGGATGGACGGGTGGAGATCCACCGGCACACATTCGACGCGGTGATCGTGGGCGCCGGCGGGGCGGGTCTGCGGGCGGCCATCGAGACGGCCGGCAAGTGCCGAACCGCAGTGATCTCAAAGCTGTACCCCACGCGCTCCCACACCGGCGCGGCCCAGGGCGGCATGTGCGCGGCCCTGGCCAACGTGGAGGAGGACTCCTGGGAGTGGCACGCCTTCGACACCGTCAAGGGCGGCGACTACCTGGTCGACCAGCCGGCGGCGGAGATCATGTGCCGAGAGGCCGTCGACGCGGTCATCGAGCTGGAGCACTTCGGCCTGCCGTTCAACCGCACCCCCGAGGGCAAGATTGACCAGCGCCGGTTCGGCGGCCACACCCGCAACCACGGCGAGGCGCCGGTGAAGCGGGCCTGCTACGCCGCCGACCGTACCGGCCACATGATCCTGCAGACCCTCTACCAGCAGTGCGTGTCCCGGGGGGTGGCCTTCTTCGACGAGTTCCAGGTGCTCGACGTGGCCTTCGTCGACGGCGACCCACGCCGGGGCGTGGCCGGCGTGGTGGCCCACGAACTGGCCACCGGCGACCTCCACGTGTTCGAGTGCGCCGCCGCCCTGTTCGCCACCGGCGGGTTCGGTCGCATCTTCAAGGTCTCTTCCAACGCCCACACCCTGACCGGCGACGGGCCGGGCCTGCTGTGGCGGCGCGGAGTGCCGCTGGAGGACATGGAGTTTTTCCAGTTCCATCCCACCGGGATCAACAAGCTGGGGATCCTCCTGTCGGAGGCGGCCCGAGGTGAAGGGGGCATCCTCCGCAACGAAGGCGGCGAGCGGTTCATGGAGCGCTACGCCCCCACGGTCAAGGACCTGGCTCCCCGGGACATGGTCAGCCGGGCCATGCTCACCGAGATCCGCCAGGGCCGGGGCAGCGGCCCCGACAAGGACTACCTCTACCTCGACCTCACCCACCTGCCGCCTGAGCAGATCGACGAGAAGCTTCCCGACATCGCCGAGTTCGTCCGCACCTATCTCGGCATCGAACCCAAGACCGACCTGATCCCCATCCAGCCCACCGCCCACTACGCCATGGGCGGCATCCCCACCAACGTCTCGGCCGAGGTGGTGCTCGACGGCGAGGGCACGGTGGCTCCCGGCCTCTACGCCGCCGGCGAGTGCGCCTGCGTCTCGGTCCACGGGGCCAACCGGCTGGGCACCAACTCCCTGCTCGACATCGTGGTGTTCGGCCGGCGTGGCGGGGCGGCCATGGCCACCTTCGTCCAGAACCGGCACGCGCCCGGGCTGGCGCCCGGGTTCGAGGACGCCACGCTCGCCACCATCGCCGGCCTGCTGAGTGCCGAAGAGACCGAGAAGGTGGCCGACATCCGGGCGGAGCTGCAGGAGGAGATGACGCTCAACGCGTCCGTCTTCCGCACCGACGAGAGCCTGCGCTCGGTGTCGGCCACTATCGACCGGCTGCGGGAGCGGTACCGCCACATCGCAGTGACCGACCAGAGCCAGCGGTTCAACTACGAGCTGTCCGAAGCGCTGGAGCTCGGCTACCTGCTCGACGTCGCCCAGGCCCTGGTCGCTGCTGCCCTGGCCCGCACCGAGAGCCGGGGCGGCCACTTCCGCGACGATCACCCCCTCCGCGACGACGCCAACTGGATGCGCCACAGCCTGGCCCATCGCCTGCCCGACGGCGGCGTCCGCCTCGACTACAAGCCGGTGGTCGGCGGGCCCTACATCCCCATGGAACGGAAGTACTGAGTGGAAGTCGACCTGAAGATCAAGCGGTTTGACCCGGAGACGGACACCAAGCCGCACTGGGAGGAGTACAAGGTCACCGTCGACGAGAGCGACCGGGTACTCGACGCCCTCCACCAGGTCCGGTGGTACACCGACGGCAGCCTGGCGTTCCGCCGTTCCTGCGCCCACGGGGTGTGCGGCTCCGACGCCATGGTCATCAACGGTGAGAACCGACTGGCCTGTGTCCTGCTCGTGCGCGACGTCGGCACGAAGATCACCATCGAGCCCCTTCGCGGCCTACCCGTGCTCAAGGACCTGGTGGTCGACATGGACGCCTTTTTCGCCCAGTACCGCAAGGTGATGCCCTGGCTGGTGAACGACGCCGACCCCGGCGACGGCGAGCGCCTCCAGTCCCCCGAGCAGCGGGCCCGCTTCGACGACACCACCAAGTGCATCCTGTGCGCGGCGTGCACCACGTCGTGCCCGGTGTACTGGGCCAATGACACCTACGTGGGCCCGGCGGCCATCGTGAACGCCCACCGGTTCATCTTCGACTCCCGTGACGCTGCCGCCGACGACCGCCTGGAGATCCTCGACGAGCAGTCCGGCGTGTGGAAGTGCCGGACGGCGTTCAACTGCACCGACGCCTGCCCGCGCGGAATCAAGGTCACCGAGGCCATCCAGGAGGTCAAACGGGCGATCGTTCGGCCGGGTCACGATCCGGCACGTGATTGGCGGCCCCCTCCCGACTAGAGTCCGGGGCTGGTTCGCGCGGGCGGGCCAGTGCCTAGACGCGGAGGAAACCTTGAGGACTCGAGTCCAGCGAATCACCCGCCGGGGCGTGGTGGCAATCGCCGGCCTGGCCGCGGCCGGCGCCGTGCTGTTCAACGTGCCGGCCCAGGCCAACCACGATGCCTGCGGACAGCTGCAGGCCTCCTACATCGCCAATCCCGAGTTGCGGGCGCAGCTGCTCGGCCCCCTGCAGACCTTCGGGTGCTCCGTGCCCAACACGGGCAGCAGCACGTCGTCCACCTCGACGTCGACGACGACCAGCACGCCGAACACCACCTCGACGTCGTCCACCAGCACCACCTCCACCACCCTCAGCCCCCCGGCGGCAGGGTGCGCCGGGCTGCAGGCGACCTACCTCGCCGACGTCGGCTCCCGGCCGTTGCTCCTGCCCGTGCTGCAGGCCCTGGGATGCACGGTGCCCGGCAACTCCACCACCTCGTCGAGCACCAGCTCGACGACGTCGTCCACGTCATCGTCGACCAGCTCGACCTCGACCTCGACCTCGACCTCGACCTCGACCTCGACGACGGTCGCCACGACCATCCCGGCCGACGCCGGGTGTGCCAGCCTCCTGCTGGCGTTCAACGCCGCCCCGGAGACGCAGAGTCAACTCCTGCCGGTCCTCCAGGCCCTGGGCTGCACCATCCCGAACGGCTCGACCGCCTAGTCCCGCCGGGCGAGAGCCCATTCCCGTCCTCACAGAGCCGGCCCCCCGAGGGCCGGCTCTGTGCTTTCAAATTCTGTGCGTTGCGATTCGGCCGACGGTGCCGTAGGTCGGATCAACGCGTAGTTCTTCCCCTCACCGGTGTGGTCCAGACGGCGAGGCAGACGATTTCTAGGCTGGGGCTCGGGGTTGCGGGGGGTCCCGCCGCCGGAGCCGCCAACCAGCCGGCGTGGGACGCGGTGCGCGACGCCGTCGAGTTCCGGCCCCCTGCGGTGGCTCCCGCCGGCATCTCCTTCGAGGGCTACAGCCCCTAACCGGCGTCACCAGGTGGTTCCCGGCGGAATCACAGGATCGGGTGCCACCATTGGGCCATGGCGCCCACCAGCTCCGGTCGGTCGGCGACTCGCACCGAGCGCCGCCAGGCCGCTCTGCGCCAGCGCCGGAAGCTGGCGTCGGCGAGGACCGCTGCCGCCCGGCGGGTCGCCCGGCGCAAGCGCCGGCTCAAGCTGGCAGCCGGCTTCGCCGCGGTAGC
>JBBQRO010000003.1:0-60749 GCA_038214685.1 Acidimicrobiales bacterium | reverse complement strand
CTAGTCGAGATCTCGACGCGGTGGATGGGCGTGTGCGTCACCCTGAAACACGACGCCTTCATCGGCCTGCTGGCCATGGCGCAGCGGGCCGACGACGCGGTCGAGAAGCTGTACGTGTCGATCGTCCGCCATCAGGGTGGCGAGCGCCGGATCGTGCCTCTGCTCCGGCCCTATGAGCCGGTGGGGTCGACCCGCTACGTGGACTTCGACACCACCAAGGACGTGTTCGTCACCGATCCCACCCGATGCCACATCAGCCATGTCGTGTGCGACAGCGGCTGGGAGGCCCATCTCGCCGGCAAGCTCGAATACCTCACCGCCGTCCGCAGCTACGTGAAGAACCAGGGCCTCGGCTTCACCATCCCCTACACGATCGACGGCCAGCAACGCTCGTACGTGCCTGACTTCATCGCCCGCATCGACGACGGCCATGGCGACCGCAACCTGCTCAACCTGCTCATCGAGGTCTCCGGCGCCGGCCGGCGCGACAAGGAGCACAAAGTGAGTACCACACGGGAGCTGTGGGTCCCCGCCGTCAACAATCACGGCCACCTCGGACGTTGGCGGTTCATCGAGGTCACCGATCCCTGGGAGGCCGCCGGCATGATCGAGTCTGCAGTGCACAATGTCGCCGGAGCATCGGCATGAGTCCCGCCCGGAAGAAGGGACCAACCGGTTCAATTCCCGTCGAGTCGACTCGTCACGCCGACACACGGGTCAACATTCCCACCGGCGAGCTGGCCGACTTCGTAGCCGACGCCGAGAAGCAGCCAACCTCCGTCCTTTATCCCCGGGACCCTACGCTCGACCCCCAGCTCGTCTGGAAGGGCAAGGACGCCCAGGACCTCGCCGAGTACCTGGAGGTCGCCGCCGTCCCGGTGTATATCCAGGAAAAGGTCGAACCGCGCGCCCTGGTCGAGAACCTCCGTCAGACGGCTGCCGGCGCCGGCGAGCCCGAGCTGACCCTGTTCGACGATTTCGACGGCCTCGAGTTTGAGCAGCTGGTCGACTTCTACGCCCATGAGGGCAACTGGTCGAACCGGCTCATCCTCGGCGATGCGCTCCTCGTAATGAACAGTCTGGCCGAAAAGGAGAACCTCCGCAGCAAGGTCCAGATGATCTACATGGACCCGCCATACGGCATCAAGTTCGGGTCGAACTGGCAGGTGTCCACCCGCAAGCGGGAAGTGAGCGATGGGAAGGACGTCGACGTCACCCGTCAGCCCGAGCAGATCAAGGCCTTCCGCGACACCTGGGAGCGCGGGATCCATTCCTACCTCGACTACCTGCGCGACAGGTTGACCGTTGCTCGCGAGCTCCTCACCGACTCGGGCTCCTGCTTCGTCCAGATCGGCGACGAGAACGTCCACGTCGTTCGGAACCTGCTCGATGAGGTATTCGGGCCGGACAACTTCGTAAGCCTTATCACCTTCAACAAAACCGCCGGCGGAACTGGGCGCCTCCTCGCCGGAACCGTCGACTACCTCATCTGGTACGCCAAGGACGTCCAGCAGGTGAAGTACCGCCCGCTGTTCGTCGAGAAGTCGGTAGGTGGAGTAGGGGGCGGCCAATACGCCTGGGTTGAGGAACCAACGGGCACGAGGCGTCACTTTCATGCGGACGATGAATCAGCTGTCCGCCCGCTGCGGATGGACAACTTGACGAGTCAAAGCCAGGGACGCGAGAAAGGGGAAGGTGCAGCCTCCTGGTTCAGTGTGGAGATCGATGGGCGGATATTCCGTCCGACGATGCAGAGCCGATGGAAGACCAACGAGGTCGGAATGTCCCGGCTGAAGGCTGCGCGCCGTCTATACCCGGTTGGCAACACCCTGTCATACGTTCGATTTCTCGACGACTTCCCGGTCTTCCCTATCAATAATCAGTGGACTGATACCGGAGTTTCTGGATTCGCTGATGCGAAGGTGTATGTCGTGCAGACAGCGAACCGAGTCGTGGAGCGATGCATGCTGATGACGACGGATCCCGGCGATCTCATCCTCGACCCCACCTGCGGCTCCGGGACCACGGCGTACGTGGCGGAACAATGGGGTCGGCGGTGGATCACCATTGATACATCTCGCGTGGCTCTGGCGCTCGCCCGCACTCGGCTGATGTGCGCCCGCTTCCCGTACTACCTTCTCGCCGACTCCCCGGAGGGTGCGGCCAAAGAGGCTGGCCTGACCGGCCGACCGGCCGTCGGCAACGTACACGGGGAGGACGTCCGCAAGGGGTTCGTGTACAAGCGGGTGCCACACATCACCTTGAAGTCGATCGCTCAGAACCCCGACATCGCAGAAGGAATGAGCCGGGATGAGATCGACGCTGCTATCAAGCGCCACGCCGAGAGCGAGATCCTCGTGGACCAACCGTACGATGACCGCAAGAAGGTGCGCGTCACTGGCCGCTTCACGGTCGAGAGCCTGTCGCCCCACCGGGTGCTGGATCATGACCGACCGCCGCCTACTGCCACGCAGGTCGCCGGGACAACTGACGACCAGTCACCCACATTCGAGCAAACGATCCTCGACAACCTCCGCAAGGCCGGCGTCCACAACACCTTCAAGGGCGAGGACATCCGCTTCGACCGCCTCGACTCCTATGCCGGGACCTGGATCCAAGCCGAGGGCGAGTTCACCGACGCCGACGATACATCTCGGCGCGTCGCCATCAGCCTTGGTCCCGAGCACGGCACCGTCGGTCCCGACCACATCAAGGAAGCGGCCAAGGAGGCGATGCGCGGCGCAGGCTTCGACCTGCTCGTGGTGTGTGGCTTCGCCTTTGACCCTCACTCCGGCGAGACGGCCCGTGAGTTCGCGCCGGGCGGCAACGGGTTCGCAGTGGCCGCCGAGGAGCGACGGCTGGGGAAACTACGTGTGCTCCTGGCCCGGATGAACCCGGACCTGGCCATGGGTGGCGACCTCTTGAAGAAGACGGGCGCCGGAAACCTCTTCATGGTCTTTGGCGAGCCTGACGTCGACATCCGCTCCACATGCGACGAGCTCGAGATCGAGATCCGCGGCGTCGACGTGTATGACCCTACGACCGGCGTCGTCCGTTCTGGGTCGACCGATGACATCGCATGCTGGTTCGTCGATACCAACTACAACGGGGAGAGCTTCTTCGTTCGGCACGCCTACTTCACCGGCGGCAATGACCCGTACGGCCAGCTCCGCCGGGCGCTTCGGGCCGACATCGACGAGGACGCCTGGGCGAGCCTGTACGCAACTGTGAGCCGCCCGTTTCCGATCCCGTCTACCGGAAAGGTCGCCATCAAGGTCATCAACCACTACGGCGACGAGGTGCTTCAGGTGTACAGCGTCGCGCCCGATTGATTCGGATTCACCGTCACAAGTCGATTCCCAGGTCCAGGCCCCGGTCCATGACCCGGATACCCCGCTCGATGGCCCACTGCTGTGCGCTCTGTTGCGGCGGCTCGGCCCGGATGCCGTCGATTTCTTGGCGCTCCAGGCCGAGCTGCCAGGCGGCAGTGGCGATCTGCTCGTCGAGGCGGTCGAGCCGGCGGAGGGCCTCGGGATGGTCGTACTGGAACCGCTTGTAGGCGTGGTTCCGGCCGTGGAGGTCGGCGAGAGTCTTCTTGGCCTCGGGCAGCTCAACTTTCAGCCGGGCTCGCTCCCGCGCGGCCAGCGCCTCGAGGCGCTCCCGGAGCGGACCGATCTGCTCAGCGGCCCTCTTCGCCTGCTGACGCAGCCGGTGGCCCTCCCGCAACCCGGTGTGTCCGGCCCGGGCAACCGGGCCTCTCGACTTCCGCACCGCCTCGGTCCAGGCGATGGCCGCCTCTCCCAGCGGGGTGCCCCGCCACTCGCTCCAGCCCTCGGCCTTGTCCAGGTCCTCGAGCTTGCGCTGGAGGCGGTCGACGGTGTTCCGGGTCCGGTAGAAGGCGGAGCTGGGGTCGGAGGGGATCACGGCAGCCACAGCCTCCCGCTCGGCCACCAATCGGGCGTGACGCAGGCTGGCCGACACGGCGGGGGCGTCCGGGACCGCCTCGGCCCCGATACCCGGTGCCGGCGTGCCCCGGTCGATGGCCCAGCCGATGCGCCGGGACGGGCTCCAGGTGCGGCCCAGGTCCTCGACGGCCTGCTCGGGCGAGTCGGCCACCACGTAGGCGGTCGAGCGTTCGCGGGCCCGGGTCATCTTCACGTAGGCCAGCTCCCGTCCCCCACCGTCCTCCAAGACGTGGGCGCGGCCCACTGTCGCCCCTTGGGAGCGATGCACGGTGATGGCATAGCTGTGGGCCAGGTGGGTGGCGTCGAGCTCCTCGGGGCCGATGCGCTGGATCCGCCCGTCGTCCATCGTGACGGCCAGCTCGCGTCGCTCCACGTCGACGGCGAGCACAGTGCCGCACTCCGAGGTGACGATCTCCCCGCCGGCACCGGGGGCCAGGGTGACGATGCGGTCCCCGGCCCGGTAGCCCACCTCGCCTACGAGGATCTCCTTGCCCGACAGCCGGCCGAGGCGCTCCCACGCCTCACGTCCCCGGCGGTTCAGCTCGGCCACGTTGGCCCGCCGCCATGCGTACATCGCCGCCTGACCACCCTTGGCCGCGTCGGCAGCCCATCCGGCCACGGTGGCGTCCAGAGCCGTGTCTCGATCAGGGGACGCGGCGATGCGACCGGCACCGGCATACCAGGACACGGCGTCAGCGACCTTGCCCGAGCGAAGTTGCGCCAGGGCCTCCCGCTCGGCGCCGTCAACCTGGCGAACGTTCTCGCTGAGTACGTGCACCGAGCCCCCGAAGCGCCGCACCACGGCCTCGAAGCCGCCACCGGGGCCGACGGAGGACAGCTGGCGGGGGTCGCCCACGGCGACCACCTTGGCGCCGGCGACCCTCGCCGCCTCCAGGAACGCGACCAGGGCGGCGTCGTCGGTCATGGCCGCCTCATCCAGCACGGCGACGTGGCGGGGCGACAGGCGCAGGGTGTTGTGGGCGATGCGCCAGTTGAGCGAGGCCAGGGTCCGGCTGTCGATGCCCGCCTCGCGACTCAGGGTGCGTGCTGCCTGACCCGAGGTCGAGGTGCCCACCACCTCGTAGCCCGCGGCCTCGAACGCGTCGCGCGCTGCGGCCAGCGCCGTCGTCTTGCCCGAACCGGCCACGCCGACGACGAGGTCGACGCCCCGTCCCGACGTGCAGACGGCCTCCACCGCCTGGCGCTGGCCGGGGGTGAGCGCGTGTCCGAGTCGCTCCTCGGTGCGCGCTGCTGCAGCGCGCGCGTCCGCGACGGATGTTGCCGCAGCGTTGCAGCGCGCGACCTGGGTCTCGACGCAGCGGGCGATGGCCTCCTCCCGGGCGATGGTGACCGCGGTGGCATAGGCCCGCTCGCTGGCCCCGGCCACCCCCAGCAACGGCACCGCCTCGGGATCGGACAGCGCGCGGTCCACCACCCGGGCCAGCTCGCCAGGCTCACGGCCGTAGAGCGACGGGGCCACGGCCACGACCACGTCACGGCGGGTGAACACCTTGCGGGCGGCCAGGGCGCCGTCGGCGTCGAGCACCCGGTTGACGACGGCGCGCACCTCCTCGGCGCTCAACGTCGGTGAAGGCCGACGGCGCTGGGCCGCCTCGCAGTCGACGGCCTGGGTGATGGCCTCGACGCTCCAGCCGACCTCGCCCATCTCGGCCACCCACCGGGGCATGAGATCGCCGACGGGCTGGTGGCGCTTGGGCGCCCGCGTGGCCCGGGCGGCAACGTTGCGGGCCTGGTAGCTGGAGTTGCCGGTGCGCTGCATCTCCGCTTCGATCTCCGCCGCCCGCTTGGAGTGGATGTCCATGACCGCCTCGGGCACGCCGGCAATGGCCCAGTGGCCCAGCTTCCCCGAGGGCCCATCGTCGGGAACGATGCCGTAGCCCAGCTCCACCGCCACTCGGGCCGAGGCCATGCGTCCGACCATGGTGGCGGCGTGGAGGTGCTCGGTCCACAGGTTGGTGACGGCCGCCTTCCAGCCGCCCTTGTCGTCGCTCATGCGCACGAGGTTGGCCAGCAACACGTGATCGTGGGGGCCGGGGTCACCGGCTCGGGATGTGGCGTGGCGGGCGGTGGCGTAGATCAGCCCCTCGGTGGGGGTACGTACGGCCGCCTCGCCCCGGCGTCCGCCCAGCCGGCGGGTCAGGTCGTCGAGGTAGGCCAGGGTGGCGTCTCGCTCGGCGTCCATGATCCGGTGCATGTCCTCGGCCCGGCCGATCACGCCAAGCTCGGCGACGGACTTGTGTGCAGAGATCACCAGCTCCAGTCCCGGGCGCTTGGTGTTCACGAGCCGCTCCCCGGTGGTGGGGTCACAGGCCCCGCCAGGGCCGTAGAGGGCGGCGTACTGCTCGTCGGTCACCGCGCCCTGCAGGCCGAGCAGCTGGGCGCCGGCGCCGCCCCACAGCAGCGGCGTCTCGCCCCGGGAGGCGTAGTACGCCAGGGCCTGGCCCGGGTGGTCGTCGCCCCGGGCCAGCACCGTGGCCCGGTGGTAGTCGACCGAATCGGCTCCCATGATCCGCATCCAGGCCACGGCGGCACCGCCTCCTCCCCAAGGGGAACCCTTGAAATCGTGTCCAAGTGATGTTGCAGTATGGGAGCGATGTTGCGGGGTTGTAAAGAGGTTATTGGTTGTTCGGTCTATCGCAGTATGGGACGGTAGACATTGGACTCTATTCGGTCCTTCGGGTCAATGGCGGGTCATGGCGGTCGATCGGCGGTCTTGAATGGACAGTTCCGAGTCGCCGGTGATCCGGCGACTGGGGCCTGGCGGTTCAGATCGCGAGTCCGTCCGATCGCTGCGGGGTGCGACCTTGGCGTGAGTCGCGGTGGTCTGGAGGGGCTCGGCGAAGAAATCTCAGAATTCTTTGTGGCGTTTCGGCTGGCGACACACCAGTCGAGGGGTAGAGGGGTCGTCGCGGCTCCTCGAGGAGGATCACCGACGATGAACGGTAAGACGACAGGTTCGAGCACTCAGACGGAGCTGGTCGACATCGAGTGGGTGGCCAGGCGGTTGGGCGTCAAGGTGCGCCACGTCCGCCGGCTGGTGGCGGAGAGGCGCATTCCCTTCGTCAAGTGGGGTCACCTCCTGCGCTTCGATCCCTCCGAGATCGAAGCTTGGATCAACGGGTCACGCCGGCCGCCGGCGTGTTGACGGAGTGCGCCGAGCAACTCGACCGCTGGGGCGTACGCTTGGGTCTGTGGGCACGTGTCGCGGCAACCAGGTCGGAAGGTGCGATGAGCGCTGACCCGCATCCGGCCCAGGGCGCTGAGGATCTGCCCGGTCCGACCCGGCGCTCCGTTGACGAGCTGGTACAGCGTTCCGGTGCTCGCCCGGTCGAATCCATCGAGGATCTCGACCGCTTCCAGGCCGCCCTGTGGGACTCCGAGGAGGAACTGGAAGCGTTCCTTTCCAACGTCCAGGCGAGTCGCGCCGCTGACGCCTGACGTCTTGGCGGTCGTCGTTCTCGACACCGACGCTGCTTCCCGTCTCCAGAAGGGGCAGCTCACCCGCGCTGTGGCCCAGTCGCTGGTGGGCGCGACTGTCGCGCTGAGCTTCGTGACGGTCGGAGAGCTGCTGAAGTGGGCTGAGGTCCGGTCCTGGGGAGCTCAGCGACGGGCAGAGCTCGATCGCTGGCTCGATCCCATCCCGGTCGTGCCGGTGGACCGGGAAGTGTGCTCGCAGTGGGGGCGGCTGTCGGCCGCGGCCGAGCGGCGCGGCCGGCCCCGCCCGGTTAACGACATGTGGGTGGCGGCCTGCTGCCTCGCTGCCGATGTCCCGCTCGTCACCTACAACCGCGCCGACTTCGAGGACTTCCGGCAGTACCACGGGCTCCGGATGCTGCCCGCCGACCAGTAATCGCAACGAGAACACTCGTCTGATGATTCAGCGCAAGGGTGGTCGACTCCAGCTCTCAGGTCTTCGCTAGACTTCGTCCTTGCCAGGGCTCATGCAGGCCGCATACGGGTCAAATGAGCAACCGAAGAGAAGCCTTATTGCGCCGACGGCCTCGACGCAGTACGAAAGGAGAGGCTGATGGCCAGCATCAAGCGCCGCCCAGACCGCGGGAATCGATGGGAGGTCCGATACCGGGACCCCGAGGGAAAGCAGAGGGCGCGTCTGTTCGACCGCCGGGTTGACGCCGAGCGCTTCCTCACCGGCACCGAGCACTCGAAGTTGACCGGGAGCTACGTCGACCCAGCCCTGGGGAGGGTGACGTTCGCCCAGTTCCTGGCCGACCAGCACCGGCCGACGATGGTCAGTCTTGCGGCCAGCACGCGCGGACGCGACGAGTCGTACCTCCGTACTCACATCCTTCCGACGTTCGGAGCGCGCCCGCTCGCCAGCATCGACTATTCGGCTTGCCAGAGCTGGGTGAACGAGCTCTCAACCCGCAAGGCCCCGGCCACCGTCGTGAAGGCGGCGCAGATCATGGGCAAGGTGATGAAGACGGCCGTGCGGGCCAAGGTGATCCCCCACAACCCGATGGCCGAGGTGTCGCTGCCGACCATCACCGAATCCGAGGACGTCTACCTCACGCCGGCCCAGGTGGAAGCCCTGGCCGACGCCATGGACTCGGTGGCGCCGCGATACCGGGCGCTCGTGTGGCTCGGCTGCTACGCCGGCCCTCGTATCGGCGAGCTGCTGGCACTGCGGTGGACGGATGTCGACTTCCTTCGTCGCACCGTCACCGTCAGCCGGAAGGTGATCGCCATCACCGGCGCCGGCCTGGTGGAGGGAGCGACCAAGACCAAGGCAGGGCGGCGCACTGTGACACTCCCCCGCCGGGTCGTGGCAGAGCTGGAGCAGCACCGCAGCGCGTATCCCTCGCCCGCCCTGGTGTTCACGTCACCCGAAGGCAGCCAGGTCCGCTCCGGCAACCTCCGCCGCCGGCACTGGGCTCCTGCGGTCGCCCTGGCCGGCCTCGACGGCTGCACCTTCCACGACATGCGGCACACCGCCGTGAGCCTCTGGGTCGCCGCCGGTGCCTCGGACCTGGAGGTGGCGAAGTGGGCCGGGCATAGCTCGGCGGCCTTCACCAAGAGCCGCTACGCCCACCTTTTCCCGGAGCACGGCGAGGCGCTGGCCGACCGGCTGGAGGCCTTCATCGCCGCTTCGACGCCCACTCCGGCGGCCTCGGTGGTGCACTTCCGCAGATCCTGATGTGCACCAGATGTGCACCAGCCGGTTCCGGTGAGGGGGGCTTGACAAGCCCGCACCCCCTCTGACCTGCACTTTCTTGGAGCGGACGACGGGATTCGAACCCGCGACCCCAACCTTGGCAAGGTTGTGCTCTACCACTGAGCCACGTCCGCGTTGTGTTCCTAGGTTAGCAAGGGATCAGGCCGGAGTCGCATCCACGAACCCGGGGGCTGCTGGCGTCGTCGTTGACCCGCGGGCCCTTCCGGTCATCGGCCGGAGTGGCCGAACCCGCCGGCTCCACGTTCCGAGTCAGGCAGCTCGGTGACTACCGCCACCGCCACCGCCTCCACGGCCACGATCACCAGCTGGGCGATCCGATCGCCCCGGTGCACGACGTAGTCATCGGTCGGATCGGTGTTCAACAGGATCACGTTGAGCTCGCCCCGGTAGCCGGCGTCGACCAGCCCGGGGGCGTTGAGCACCGTCACTCCGTGGCGCAGGGCCAGCCCGCTGCGGGGCAGCACCAGGCCGGCGTAACCGTCAGGGATGGCCACCGCCACGCCCGTCGCCACCAGGGCGCGCCCTCCGCCCGAGGCCAGCACGGCGCCGGCGCGGGCCACCAGGTCGGCGCCGGCGTCGCCGGCCCGGGCGTACGCGGGCAGGGGCAGGTCGGGGTCGAGGTGGACGACGGGCAGGTCGAGCATCGGCTGTCAGCCTACGATCGCCGGCATGCTGGCCTGGATCGACCTGGAGATGACCGGCCTCGACGCGGATCACCACGTGATCCTGGAGATCGCCGCCTTAGTGACCGACGACGACCTGACCATCGTGGCCGAGGGCCCCGACCTGGTGGTCCATGCCCCCGCCGAGGCGCTCGACGCCATGGACGCCGTCGTGGTCAAGATGCACGGCGACAGTGGGCTGCGCACGGAGGTGGAGGCGTCGACCATGTCGGTCGAGCAGGCCGGGGTCGCGGTACTCGAGTTCCTCCGCCAGCACCTCCCCGAGGCGGGCACCGTCCCGCTGTGCGGCAACTCCATCGCCACCGACCGCCGCTTCCTGGCCCGCTACCTGCCCGAGGTCGACGCCTGGTTCCACTATCGGTCGATCGACGTGTCGACGGTGAAGGAGCTCTGTCGCCGCTGGTACCCACTGGCATACAAGGCTGCGCCCACCAAGGCCGCCGGCCACCGGGCGCTCGACGACATCCGCGAGAGCGTGGCCGAGCTGGCCTTCTACCGCTCGGCCATCTTCCTGCCCGTCACCCCACCCGAACCCGCACCCACGGCGGCCGGCGAGTGACCAGCTGGGCCTACCTGGACCATCCCGGGCCGATCGCCTTCGCCCATCGGGGCGGCGCCTCCGAGCACCCCGAGAACACCATGCCGGCTTTCGAGCACGCCGTCGGCCTGGGCTACCGCTACCTTGAGACCGACGCCCACGCCACCGCCGACGGCGTGCTGGTGGCGTTCCACGACAACGTGCTCGACCGGGTGACCGACCGCAAAGGGGTCATCGCCGAGCTGTCCTGGGAGACGGTGAGCCAGGCCCGTCTGGGCGACGTCGGCATCCCGCTGATGGAGGAACTTCTCACCGCGTGGCCCGACGTCCGGGTCAACATCGACCTGAAGCACGAGGCGTCGGTCGCCCCCCTCGTCGACATGATCGACCGGACCCGAGCGCATGACCGGGTGTGCGTGGCGTCGTTCTCGGGCAAGCGCCTCGACGGGTTCCGCCGGCTCACCGGCGGTCGGGTGTGCACGGCGATCTCCCCCGTCGAAATCGCCCGCCTCCGTCTCGCCGGCTTCGGGCTGCCCTCCGGCCGCTTCGCCGGAGCGTGCGCGCAGGTGCCCGTCCGCCAGGGGCCGGTGCCGATCGTCGACCGGCGTTTCGTGGAGTCCTCCAGCCGCCGCTCCCTCCCGGTCCACGCGTGGACGATCGACGACGCCACCGAGATGGACCGCCTGCTCGACCTGGGCGTGGGCGGGATCATGACCGATCGGCCGAGCGTGTTGAAGGAGGTCCTGGTCCGCCGGGGCCAGTGGAGCTGAGCTGTCGCAGGGTCTCTGTACTGTCGCTCTCGTGGAACTGACGGCGGCCCAGCGCCGGATCGTGGAGCACGACGGCGGCCCCCTACGGATCTCCGGTGGGCCCGGCTGCGGCAGAACGACGGCTCTCATCGCCCGCTACCTACGCCTGGTTGAGGACGGGCACCGCCCGTCCTCGGTGCTGGTCGTCTGTGCCGACCGCGCCGCAGCCAGCCGCTTCCGCGACGCGGTGCTCCCCCGCCTCTCCGGCGGGTTCGACGCCCTGGCCTTCACCACCTGGTTCGGCGTGGCGTTCGACCTGGTCTCCCGGGCCGGCGGCGGCGTCCGCCTCCTCTCGACCTCGGAGCAGCGCGCCGTGGTCCGGTGGCTGCTGGCCGCAGAGTCCCCCGCCGACTGGCCGATCTTCGGTCATTTCCTCGGGCGACCGGCCTTCGCCCAGGAGGTGGCCTCCGCCCTCGTCGACGTTGCGCCGGGCGCCTGCCCCGAGCTCGACCGCTTCGCCCAGCGGTACGCCGCGTCATTGGCGGGGCAGGGCAAGGTCGACCGCTCCGGCCTGTTGGCCACCGCAGCCGACCTGGCCGCCACCGGGCCCGCCCGCTACTCCCATGTGCTGGTCGACGACCACGACGGCACCTCGCCGGAGGTGCGCCGGTTGCTCGACGCCGTGACCGGCCCCGGGGCCAGCGTGGCCGTGGTGTCCGACGACGATTCGTGGCCGGCCGCCGAGGTGGCCCTCACCGAGGGGTTCCGCCACCCGGCCGCCCCGTCGTTGGTGATGTGCCGGCACCCGTCGATCGAGCCGGAGGCGGTGGCCGGGGAGCTGCTGGCCGCCCGGGCCGAGGGGGTGGCGTGGTCGAGCATGGCGGTCCTGGTCCGCAACGCCCATCGCCAGGGCCGGCCCATCGCCCGGGCCCTCAGCCGCCACGGCATCCCGGTGGCCCCCGGGCCCGCGTTGGGCACCGGCGTCGGCGACCCGGCGGTGGCGGCCATCGTCGACATGCTGCGGTGGTCGGCGGGCGACGGCGGTGCCCCCGGCCGGCTGCTCGTCTCCCCCTTGGCGATCCTGGGCGAGGAGGCCCTCGTCGGCCTTCGCGACGAACTCGTGTCCCGGTCGGCGACAACCTCCCCGGCAGCCCTGGCCTTCGCAATCTGGGAGCGGGGTTTGGGTCACCTGGTCGGCGACGCCACCGGCGACGACGCCTCCCTCGACGCGGTCGTCGCCTTCCTCGACGGTCTCGAGCGTCGGGCGGACGCCGACCCGACGGAGCGCCTGCCCGCCCTGCTGGTTGGCCTCGACGACGGCGAGGTCACGCCCGACCCGTGGCGCACGTCGGCGGCCGGCGGCGACCGGGAGGCGGTGACGGTCACGTCGATCACCGCCGCCGCCGGCCGGGAGTGGCACATGGTGGTGGTCGCCGGTTGCGTGGAGGGTGCGCTACCGCGCATCCGGGGCCGAGCGCCGTTGTTCGACCCGACGGCGGTGTCCCCCGCCGAACGCCGGAGGGCATCGCTGGTCGAGGAGCGCGCCCTGTTCACGACTGCATGCTCGCGGGCCACCACCCGTCTCGTCGCCACGGCGGCGCCTGAGGCGGGCGTCCTGCTCAGCCGCTTCGTCGAGGCCTGGGACGTCGTCGGTCCGCGGCCGCCGGCGTTACGCGGCCCCGCCCCGATGTCGCGCCGCCCCACGGCCAACCCGGTGGCCGTCTTCCCGGGCGGCCAGCTCGTCCTGTCGGCCAGCCAGCTCGCCACCTACGACGACTGTCCGCTGCGCTACGCCCACAAGTACGGGCTCCGGGTGCCAGACGACGCCGGCGCCCCAGCCGCCCTCGGGTCGCTGGTGCACGAAGTGCTCGCCGAGTTCCTGCGGCCCGATCGGGAGGGGGACCGCACCCACGCCGCGCTCATCGAGATCGCAGTCGAGCGGTGGCGCGACGACATCGCCCGCTACCGGCCGCAGGTCGAGGAATGCCGGCGTGACTACTACGCCATGCTGGGAACGTGGTGGGAAGGCGAGGGCGCCAGCCCCCGGCCGCCCGACGTTGTGGCCGTCGAGCACCAGTTCGACATCGAGGTGGGCGACATCCGTCTGGTCGGCGCCATCGACCGTGTCGACCGCACCGCCGACGGAGACGGCATCCGCATCGTCGACTACAAGACCGGTCGCAGGGAGCCCCGTCCGGACGCGATGCCCGACGACCTGCAGCTCGCCGTCTACCACCTGGCCGCCACTCTCGACCCTACGCTGGCGGGGTTCGGCCCGCCCCGACAACTGCAGCTGCTCTACCTGCGCAGCATGCACGCCTACGCGCAGTCGATCGTGACCGGCCACGCCGAGGCCACCGTGGCCCGCGTGCTCCAAGCCGCCGAGCACATCCGCCAGGAGCGGTTCGAGCCGTCCGTCGATGCCGCCTGCCGCAACTGCTCGTTTCACCGCCTGTGCCCCCTTCAGCGCGAGGGCCGGGAGGTGGGCGCCGGATGAAGCTGACCGCCGAGCAGCTCGAGGCCGTCGAGGCCGACCGGTCGGGACAGCTGCTGGTGGCAGGGGCCGGAACCGGCAAGACCACGGTCATGGCCCGCCGTATCCTGCACTTGGTGGAGTCGGGCCAGGTGCGGGCCGACCAGGTGCTCGGGCTCACCTTCACCAACAAGGCGGCCGCCCACCTCAAGGCCAAGGTCCGCGAGCACCTGGGGGCCGACGCCGACGTCACCGTCGGCACCTACCACTCCTTCGGGGCGTCCCTGGTGGCCGACCACGCCCTCGAGCTCGACCTCCACCCGGGCACCCGCATCCTCAACCGGGCCCAGGCCTGGCAGCTGCTCTACGGCGTGTTCGACGAGTTCCGTTTCGAGCACCGCCGCACGCTCTACCCGCAGATCCTGCTCGACCAGGCCCTCACCCTGGCGTCCCGGTGCGCCGACCATCTCGTGCCGGTCGAGGCGCTGATGGAGGATTGCGAGCGAATCGTCGCCGGCTCCGCCACCCAGAAGATCCGCGACACCGCGGCCATGCGGGCCGAGCTGTGCCAGGTGATGGCCGCCTACGCCCGGCGCAAGCGCGAGCGCCGGCTGCTCGACTTTGGCGACCAGATCGCCCTGGCCGTGCGGCTCCTCACCAATCATCCGGAGGTCGCCGACGCCCTGCGGGCCCAGCACCCTGCGGTCCTCCTCGATGAGTACCAGGACACCAACTTCGCCCAGCGCCGGTTGCTGCAGATCGTCTACCCCGCGGCTGGGGTCGGCACCAGAGGGGCAAGCACAGGTTCATGCGTCACTGCGGTGGGCGACGACATGCAGTCGATCTACGGGTTCCGGGGCGCCCACCTGGCCAACATCCTGCGCTTCGGCGACCACTTCCCCCCGGTCACCACCCGCCAACTGCAGACCACGTTCCGGTTCGGGCCGCAGCTGGTGACGCTGGCCAACCGCATCCAGGAAGAGGTCACCGAGTCGCTCCCGAAGGCGCTGGCCGCGCCGGCCGGCGCGGCCGACACCTCCATCGAATGCTTCCTAGCCGCCGACGACGCCGAGGAGGCGGCGGCCATCGCCGACGACATCGTCGTCGGGGTGACCGGCGGCGAAACATATGGCGGCACCGCCGTCCTCTGCCGCAAGCGCCGCCTGATCGGGCCCATCGTCGCTGCGCTGGAGGAGCGAAGTGTGCCGGTGGAGGTCGTCGGCGCCAGCGGCCTCCTCGACCGCCCGGAGGTGGTCGACCTGGTCGCGTGGCTGCAGATCCTGGCCGACCCCGAGGTCACCGTCGCCGTACTGCGCGTGCTCCAGGGCCCCCGCTACCGTCTCGGTCTGCGCGACCTCGCCGCCGTGGCCCGCCTGGCCCGGGCCGACAAGATCGGCTTCCCGGATGCGCTGGCCGACCCCGACGCGGTGCCGGCACTGTCGCCCGAGGCCGGACGGCGCCTTCGGGGTTTCCTGGCCGAACGGGCCGCCCTGGGCGCGGCGGCCACCCGCATGCCCGTGTTGGAGCTGGCGGAAACGATCGTGGAGCGCACCGGTCTCTGGCAGGCGTCGGGCGAGCTCGGGCGGGAGAACCTCTTGCGGTTCCTCGACCTGGCCGAAGGCTTCACCCCGGTCGAGGGCGACCCGGGGCTGCGGGCCTTCGTCGAGTACCTGCAGTTGCTCGACGAGTCCGACGACGACCTGGCCGAGGCCCACCTCACCGACTCCGACGCGGTGAAGGTCATGACGATCCACCAGGCCAAGGGCCTGGAGTTCGACGTGGTGTACGTGCCGGGCCTGGCCGGGCGGGGCGCGTCGCGCATCTTCCCCGACATCCGCGCCGGCGAGAACGCCCTCACCAACTCCGCCGCCCTGCCCTGGTGGCTGCGGGAGGACGACGGCATCCCGCCCTGGCCGGGCTCCACCCAGAAGGCGGTGGAGGAGGTCATTCGCCGCCGGCGCCTCGATGAGGAGTGGCGACTTCTCTACGTGGCCTGCACCCGGGCCAAGCGCCGGCTGGTGTGCTCGGCGGCCCACTGGTACCCCGGCCCGGCGGAGCCGCAAGGCCCGTCTGACTTCTACGACTTCGTCGCCGGCCAGACCGATCTGGTCACCGAACGGTTCCGGCACGACGCCGCCACCGTCGACCCCGACGTGGCCGCCAAGGAGCGCCAGCGGGCCGCAGGCCGTCGCCACGCCGACGCGCTGGCGCCCCGCCCCGACGTGGCACCCACCCAACTGCTGCTCGACGCGTTCGATGGTCCAGTGCCCGTCGCGACCCGGGTGGCGCCGGCGGCGCTGTCGGTGACCGGCCTGGTCACCTACGCCCGCTGCCCGAAGCAGTTCTACTGGAGCGCCGTCCGCCCTCTCCCCCGCCGGTCGTCGGCCGCGGCCCGGCTGGGCATCGAGATCCACCGCTGGATCGAACTGCGGGCCGGGCTCCAGCTGACCCACATCGAGCCCGAACCAGAGCCCGAGCACGACAACGACGAACTCGATCCCGACCGGCTCCCCGTCGGCGTCAACCCCGCCGCCGGGCTCCGGGCCTCGTTCCTGGCCAGCGCGTGGGCCGGCCTGGATCCGGATCGGGTGGAGGCCCCGTTCGTGCTCGCCGTCGGCGGGCACCTGGTCCGGGGTCGCATCGACGCCGTCTACCAGCGCGACGGGCGGACGGAGCTGGTGGACTTCAAGACCGGCCGCCCGGCCGCCGAGGGCGACAGGGCGGCGGGCACCCAGCTCGACCTGTACGGCCTGGCGGCCGTCGACGCCTGGCGCACCGACCCGGGCCTGCTGCGCACCACCTACTGCTACCTGCGCCCCGACGGCCCGCCCCTCGTCGTCTCCTCCGACTGGGACTCGTCCACCGTCGCCGGCGTCCGGGCCCGCCTGGCCACCACCCTCGACGCCCTGGCCGAGGCCCGGTTCGGGCCCACCCCCGGCCGCTGGTGCCGTGCCTGTGACTTCCTGGCCTTCTGCCCGGTCGGACAGGCTGCAGTGGATTGAGCACGATATGGCTGCAAATCGAAGCGAGCCCACCGCCACCTCATCGGTAGAGTGCGGGTCGTGACCAGCCCCGGAGCGGAGGCCCTCCGGGGCGACTTCATCCGCGACATCATCGACGACGACCTGCGGACCGCGAAGCACGGCGGGCGGGTGCAGACCCGGTTCCCACCCGAGCCCAACGGCTACCTGCACATCGGTCACGCCAAGTCGATCTGCCTGAATTTCGGGGTGGCCCAACAGTACGGGGCGACCTGCAACCTGCGCTTCGACGACACCAACCCGGCCAAGGAGGACGTCGAGTACGTCGAGTCGATCCAGCGCGACGTCCGGTGGCTCGGCTTCGACTTCGGTGAGCGGGCGCTGTTCGCGTCGGACTACTTCGAGCAGATGTACGCCCTCGCCGAGAATCTGGTCGGCCACGGCAAGGCGTACGTCGACCACCTGAGCGATGACGAGATCAAGGAGTACCGGGGCAGCCTCAGCGCGCCGGGCCGACCGTCGCCCTACCGCGACCGCGGCATCGAGGAGAACCTCGCCCTCCTCCGGCAAATGCGCGCCGGCGACCTTCCCGACGGCACCTGCGTGCTGCGGGCCCGAATCGACCTGACCGCCCCGAACATGAAGATGCGCGATCCACTGCTCTACCGGATCCGCCACGCCTCCCACGACCGCACCGGCGACGCCTGGCTGATCTACCCCCTGTACGACTACGCCCATCCCCTCTCCGACGCCATCGAGGGCATCACCCACTCGATCTGCACCTTGGAGTTCGAGAACAACCGCCCGCTGTACGACTGGGTGATCGAGCACACCGGGGTATCCGAGCGCCACGGGTTCAGCCCGCCCCAGCAGATCGAGTTCGCCCGGCTCAAGCTGGACTACACGGTGATGAGCAAGCGCAAGCTGCTGCTCCTTGTCGAGGGCGGCCACGTCACCGGCTGGGACGACCCCCGCATGCCCACCATCGCCGGCATGCGCCGGCGGGGCTACCGGCCCGAGGCCATCCGCGCCTTCGCCGACCTCATCGGCGTGGCCAAGATCAACTCCACCGTCGACATCGCCAAGCTGGAGTTCTGCGTCCGCGACGACCTCAACTGGGTCGCGCCTCGGGTCCTCGGCGTGCTGCGCCCCCTGCGGGTGACGATCACGTCGTGGCCCAAGGGCAAGGTCGAGGAGCTCACTGGTCCGTACTTCCCGGCCGACGTCGGCAAGGAAGGTCAGCGCACCCTCCCCTTCGGTCGGGACATCCTGATCGACCGCGACGACTTCGCTCTCGAGCCGCCGGCCGGCTTCCAGCGGCTGGCCCCGGGTCGCACAGTCCGACTGCGCCACGGCCCGTGCATCACCTGTGACGACGTCGTGGTGGAGAACGGCGAGGTCGTCGAGCTGCGGGCCCACCACGTCGCCGGCTCGGTGGGCACGACCCCGGCGGGGGTCACCGTCGCCGGCGTCATCCACTGGGTGTCGGCCGCCCACGCGGTGGCGGCCGAGGTCCGCCTCTACGACCGCCTGTTCAAGGTGCCCCGCCCCGAGGAGGGTGACGGCGACGTCACCGACCACCTGAATCCCGAGTCGCTGCAGGTGATCACCGATGCCATGGTCGAGCCGAGCATGGCCGCCGCCGAGCCGGGCAGCCGGTGGCAGCTGGAGCGGGTCGGGTACTTCATGGTCGACCCCCTCGACTCCCGCCCGGGCGCTCTGGTCCTCAACCGCACGGTGATGCTGCGCGACTCCTGGCGCAGCGCAGAGGAGACGCCGGCCTCGGCCCAGTCCGGCGGCAGGGCGCAGCAGAAGTCGGCCAAGGCCCGGACCCGGCCACCCAAGAAGAGCCGCGTCGATTTCCGGGCCGAGGCCCGCCTGCGCGACCCGGTCCTGGCCGAACGGTTGGCGGTGTGGCCGTCGGCTCACGGCATCTCCACCGACGACGCCGACCTGCTGACGGGCGACCGGGCCACCGGCGATCTCTTCCTGGGCGCGATCGCCGAAGGAATCGCCCCGCCTCCCGACGTCGCCCGCTGGATCGTCAACGAGCTGCCGCCGGCGCTGGGCGACCGCGATCTGGCCTCCGCGCCGCTCACCGGCCCCGCCCTCGGTACCCTCGTCGCCGCCGTCGAAGGCGGCGAGATCACCGCCCCAGTGGCCAAGGAGGTCCTCGCCACCATGGTGCGCACCGGCGGCGATCCCCTTCAGATCATCGCCGAGGGCGGCCTGGCCCAGCTCAGCGACGAGGGGGCGATCGCCGCCATCGTCGATCAGGTGCTGGCCGCCAACGCCGACAAGGTCGACCTCTACCGGGGCGGCAAGGCGGCGCTGTTCGGGTTCTTCGTCGGCCAGGCCATCAAGGGCTCCCAAGGCAGGGCCAACCCCGACGTCGTGCGGCGACTGCTCACCGAACGCCTGGGATAGCCAGGTGGCGTGCGGGCAGCCGCTCCGTCGACCGCGGGGATGCTGGTTTCAGGGCACGGTGGCCGGCGCTACGCGATGTGCCTTACCGTCGCCGTGTAGGAGCCGCTCGACCCGGAAACGACCAGGCGGTAGGTGCCCCGAACGGCCCCCGTCGCCGTGATCGTGCGCGTCCCGAAACCCGAGGTCTGAGCCAGGACCGTGCCGTCGGGGGCAAGGAGCTTCGAGGTCACCGTCTTGTTGGAGGGGCCAACCACGGTGGCCGTTATAGCGCCCGCACCCGCAACGAAGCTGTGGGTCACCGAGGTCCTCCACCAACGGAACGAGTCACTGAAGGTCTTGGTGACGGAAGCATTGAGGTCGGTCACCGTCACCGTCATGGTGTCGCTGGCCGACAGCAGGGTGTCGTTGGCGGTGAGCGAGAGCGTGTAGGTGCCGGCGGCGGAGAACCCGGCGGTGGTGTCGACTGCAGAGGGCGCAGCGAAGGTCACCGTCCCGGGGCCGCCGGCCTTGGCCCAGGTCACGCCGACGGCGGCGCCGGCGGGCCGCCCGTCGTCGCTCACCGTGCCGTCGAGGGATGCCTGCTCGCCGAGTTGCACGGTACGACTGGGGCCGGCGTCGACAGTCGGCGCACCGTTCGTCGGCGTACCACCGCCGAGGGGGCCGCGCAACAGGAATCGGCTGTTATAGGTGTTCCAGTGGGTCGAAAGCCACGAGCCGGTCGCCGGCGTGCCGGCAAGGAAGTAGTCGTCGTGGTTGCAGTCGAACAGGCGACCATCGCGACCGGGGCACAGCGTCTGCATGACGACGGGCCCGGAGCCGTCGTCGTCGTAACACATCTCGTCGTTCTCGTCGCGGCAGTGAAAGTTCGGGGTGGCGTTGGGGGCGTCGGATTGGACGCCCCCCAGGTTGTGCATCAGCTCGTGGGCCTCGCCGTAGCCCCAGCAGCCTGCGTCGACCCGGCCGAAGGCCGTGTAGTAGCCGTTGTTGGCGTTGGCCTGACCGGGCTGGCTGTCGCGGTAGATCTGGCCGATGCCGCAGAGGACTGAGGCGTCCATCCACACCATGTAGCGCCGGTCGGTGCGGTTGTAGCCGCGGGCCTTCAGCTCGCTGATCGTGTTGGCGAAGGTGTCGTCGGCGGTGGAGGACAGGACCTCCCGGCGAACGACAAGGGTGCAGCCACCGGCGCCATCGGGGGCGGTCACATATGGCACATGGACCTCGCCACCCGTCTCGGCAGCCGACATGCGGTACTGCCATTCGACGTAAGGGGCGTAGCTCGTCTGGATGAGAGGGGCGACCGACGCGTACCGGTCGGTGCCGCCGGCCGTGGCGTAGATGGCCTCCACCCGGTACCCGGAGGTTCCGTCACCGGTACAGGCGATCCCATTGCCGTTCGTTCCAGGCCCGGACGACGGCGCCGGCAGAGCGGCCGCGGTGCCGGCGAGGGTTGCCGTGCTCACTGGGGCCCGCACGTCGACGTTGGCCGGCGCCGGGTCGGGACCATGGGTGCAGCCCAACACGTCGTTGGCCTGGCCACGGATCTCGAAGCCGCCCTGGCAGCGGTTCTCGGCCCGGCCGGGGACCAGGCCATCCCAGACCAGGCCCCGGGCCCGGTCGTTGGGCGGGGTCACCTGGGCGCCGGCGCCGGGGGCGGTGCCGGCGAGGGCGGCAGCGGCCAGGATCGCCGCCGCGATCGCCTTCCAGATCGAGCGCGTGCGATGCATGGGTATGGTCTCGACGCGCCAGCCACATGGCTTGAACGAATTTGGTTCGCTCAGACCACCACGGTGAGGGCATCGGGCATGGCCCGCACCGTAATCACCCGGGCCCGGCCGACGCCGGCCCCATCGAGGCGCACCGGCAATGGCCGCTCCAGCTCGACCTGCAGAGCTGCAGTCCGGCGCTCCTTGATCCCGGGGTGGGGCAAGTGGGTGCCGTGGTGGAGCCGGGCCCGGACCGGGAGGAGCTGGTTGCGAACCAGGTGGACGTCGTAGGTGTCGAGCAGGCCGTCGTTCGGATGGGCCCGGGGGCCGAGGTTCCAGTCGTCGAGATATTGGGCGTTCATGGCGACGAAGGCCCGGGTCCAAAGGCGGGTGCGGGCCACCATGTGGGCGACGAAGAGGTGCTGGCGGCCGTCGAGCAGCGCTTCGCCCAGGTCGACGGTGAACCGGACACCCTGTAACTCGGTACCGGTCCCGCCGCCCAGCGTGCGGCACAGGTCGCCTCCGAGAAGGCCGAGGGCGGGGAAGGGCCGGCGGTCGCGGCGGGCGGCGTTCAGGGCGGCGCCGGCCTCGGCGTCGGAGCGCACAACTATGCCCCCCGCCGGCAGCTCACCCAGCTCGCCGTAGGGGCTGCCCTTCCCGATGGGCATCAGCCGCCGACGACGGAGGAGGCGGCCACCACCCCGCGGAACAGCCGGTCGGCCGCCTCCTGGGCCGCCTTGGCCGTGGCGGGCTCGGGGGCCATCTGGCCGAGCTGGCGGACCAGATCGATCAGTTGCTTGATGTTGCGGACGAAGTCGCCGCCGGACACCGACTCGTCGACGATCACCTCGGACAGCTCCTCGCCGGCGGCCCACCCATGGGCGTGGGCCACGAAGCCGGGATCGGGCCGGCGGGTGAGGGGCAGCCCCGCCTCCTCCTCGGCCAGGTTCAGCTCGGTGGCCATGGCCTCGAGCTCGGACCAGCGCCGGCGGAGGCGCGACGACGGGAACCACGGCTCCTCCGGGCGGCTGTCGGCCCGGCGGGCCTCGTAGGTGAAGGTGGACGCCAGCGCGGCCACCCCTGTGGGGTCGAGGCCGTCGAACAGCCCGCCGCGGAGGGACTCAGCCACCAGCAGGTCGCACTCGTGGTAAATGCGGGCCAGCACCTCACCTCCCTCGGTGAGCGCCCACCCCTCCACATAGCCCCACGTCTCCAGCACCCGCAGGACGCGGTCGAACTGGTGGCCCAACGACTCGGTGCGGCTGTCGATGCGCCGCTCGAGGCGGCGGAGGTCCTTCTCCAGCCGGTCGGCCCGGTCGGCGGCGCGCAGGTGCCGGCGCAGGTCAGGGCAGGCCGTGACGGGATGCTCGTCGACCGAACCGGTGACACTTTTACCCGCCCTGGCGTGCTTTTCCGTCACCAGTTGGCTGGGGCGGAGCCGGCCGAGGGCCTGGGCCACTTCCCGGCGGAAGACGGGGTTCCGGGGCGAGTAGGGCACGGGCAGCTCGACGCGACCCACGGTGCGAGGCGGAAAGCGAAAATCGCGAGCTGACAGAGTGAGGTACCGACGGTCGGGGGTGAGGGCGCCGACCCGCACGTCGTCGCCCCGGCGGCTGGCGGTGGAGATGACCGCCACCCGGCCCGCGGATTTGCCGCCCGACACCATGAGCACGTCGCCGGGCTTGACCCGCTCCAGGGCGGCCACCACCCCGCTGCGGGCCGACTCACGGCGGGGACGACCGTCGTCGTCGTCGTCACGCCGGAGCCGGCGGTAGTCCCCCACGTCGCCCAGCTCGCACGCCGCATCCTTCTGGGCCATGGACCGGAGGGTGGTGGTGCGTTCCACCTGGGCCTCGAGGCGCACGACATCACGGTCGGAGGTGAACTGGGCGAAGGACAGGTTCAGGAGATGGCGGGCGGCCTGGGGCGGATAACGCCGAACAAGGTTGGCGGCCATGTTGTAGGTGGGCCGGAACGACGACCTGAGGGCGTAGGTGCGGGTGGAGGCCAGGCCGGCCACCTGTTCGAACGGGACATAGGGCGACCACAGGACGACGGCGTAGCCGATCTCGTCGATCCCCCGGCGCCCGGCCCGCCCCGTGAGCTGGGTGTACTCGCCGGGGGTGAGGAACTCGTGACGCTCGCCGGTGAACTTCGACAGCTTCTCGATGACCACCGACCGGGCCGGCATGTTGATGCCCAGGGCCAGGGTTTCGGTGGCGAAGACGGCCTTGACCAGCCCGGCCGAGAAGCAGGCCTCCACCGTCTCCTTGAACGGCGGGACCAGGCCGGCGTGGTGAGCGGCCAGACCGGATTCGAGGGCGGCCAGCCACCGGCCGTAGCCCAGCACGGCCAGGTCGGCCTCGGAGAGGATCTCGGTGCGGGCCTCGGCGATGGCCCGGATGGCCCTGGCCTCCTCCGGCGTGGTCAGTCGGAGGCCGGCGTCGAGGCACTGCTTCACCGCGTCGTCGCAGGCGGCCCGACTGAAGATGAAGTAGATCGCCGGGAGCATCCCTTCGTTCCACAGCCGGTCGACCACCTCGGCCCGGCGGGGGGTATGGAGGCGGGACCGCGGATGGGAACGGTAGCGGTCACCGGGATGGGCGGGGCGGCTCTCCAGCCGTAGCGCCTCCGGATTGGGCTTGGCGTCGACAAAGGTGGGCAGCAGGCGCAGTGCATCGGCCTCGCGGTCCCCGACCAGGTAGAGGTGATTGAGGGTGACCGGCCGCTTCTCCTCGATGATGGCGGTGGTGGCGCCCCGGACGGTCTGGATCCACTCGGCGAACTCCTCGGCGTTGGAGACGGTGGCCGACAAGCAGACCAGGTCGACCTCCGGTGGCGTGTGGATGATCACCTCCTCCCACACCGGCCCCCGGTAGCGGTCCTGGAGGTAGTGGACCTCGTCGAGGATCACGTAGCGCAGGCCTTCGAGAGAGGCGGAGGCGGCGTAGATCATGTTGCGGAGGACCTCGGTGGTCATGACCACCACCGGGGCGCCGCCGTTGATGGCGTTGTCGCCGGTGAGCAGGCCCACCTTGCCCGGCCCGTACCGGCGGGACAGGTCACCGAACTTCTGGTTGGAAAGGGCCTTTAGGGGGGTGGTGTAGAAGGTCTTGCCCCCCTCGGCCAGGGCCTTGGCCACTGCGTACTCGGCCACCACCGTCTTGCCCGAGCCGGTGGGAGCGGCCACGAGCACCGACCGGCCGGCGTCGATGGCGTCGAGGGCCCGGATCTGGAAGTCGTCCAGCCCGAAGGCGTAGGTGGCCGCGAACTCGTCGCGGGTCATTTCTTCAGCAGGCGGCCGATGAGAATGGAGGCTTCGTAGAACAGGTACATCGGTCCGACCATGGCGAAGAGCGAGTACGGGTCCTGGCTGGGTGTGATGACGGCGGCCACGGCGACGATGATCACCAGCGCCGGCCGCCGCCAACTTCGCAGCTTCTTGCTGCTGACTACGCCGGCCAGTTCGAGGCACACGAGCAGCACCGGGAACTGGAAGGCGATCCCGAAGGCGATGATCATGAGGATGATGAGGCTCAGGAACTTGGAGGCGCTGAACAGCGGGGTGAGGTTCTCGCCGCCAACGCCCACCAGGAACCTCAGGGCCGCCTCGAAGGTGAAGAGGGCCATCGCCGCGCCGAGGCTGAAGAGCAGGATCGACGCCACGATGAACGGGATTGCGAAGCGCTTCTCCTTTTTGTGCAGGCCGGGCGTGATGAACCGCCAGAGCTGCCAGAGGACGACGGGCGACGCCAGGAACGCGCCGCTCCACGCCGCCACTTTCAGCCGGGTGGCGAAGGCCTCGAGAGGGTCGAAGAAGACGAACTCGGTGTTGCCCGTGACCTCGGTGTAGGGCCGGATCAGGATGGTAAGGAGGCGGTTGTAGAGGATGAACCCGATGATCGCCCCCACCACCAGGGCGAGGACGGAGATGATCAGGCGTCGGCGCAGCTCGGAGAGGTGCCCCATGAGCGGCATCCGGTCGCCGAGATCCTCGGCTTCGGGCATCCACTCAGTGGGCCGCTCGGGCCCGGCCTCGTCGGAGGTGACGGCGATCGGTCGACCCTAGGTGCGGGGGGTCTCGCCGGCGGGGGGCTCGGCGGGATCCGTGGGGGCGGGGAGCAGGGGCGCGGCCGTGGCCGGCGCCGGCCGGGGCGGCGCGCTCTCGGTGGGTGCGCTCTTCGCGAGGTCGACGGTGGGGGCGGCCGGGTCCGGGCCGGAGACCAGCCCGTGACTCCCTGCGGGGGCGCCGGCGCCGTTGGTCTCGGCCGGTGGCGACGAGTCCTCGCCCTCCTCGGGTGCGGCAGTGTCGGCCGGCACCATCGGGATAGGGGGCTGATAACCGGGCTGGGGCTGGCTGTAGGACGGCGGCGAGGCATTGGGATCCATGGCGCCACGAATCTCATCCTGGAAGCCCTGGGACCACTTGCGGACTTCGGCGATGGCCTTGCCCACCTGCCGCCCGGCCTCGGGCAGCTTCTTCGGGCCCAGGACGATCAGGGCGACAATGAGAATGACCAGGATCTCCGCCGGTCCCAACGAGGTGGGCATGCCGCCACTCTACCGGCGGTGCACCTCGTCGACGGTCGCACCCAGGCGGGAGACCTCGTCCTGCACGGCATTGAGGGCCGCGCCTGCGTCGGCGAGGTCGGTCATAGCCGTCCGCAGCGCGGCGATGGCCTTCGAGAGCCGCATGAACGAGCGGACCAGGAAGAACCCGCCCACTGCCAGCACGGGGATGAGCAAGAGCCAGAGGGCCTCCATAAACTGATTCTACCCGGACGCGCCTCGTAGAGTCGGGCCATCCTCGAGTCGCTGCGGACCCCCCCCATCGCCTTCGCCCACCGGGGTGGCCGGGCCCACGCGGCCGACAACACCATCGAGGCCTTCAAGCTGGGTCTCCGGCTGGGGGCCACCGGCTTGGAGAGCGACGTCTGGCTCACCGGCGACGGCATCGCCGTCCTCGACCACGACGGCAAGGTGAAAGCCGGGCTGCGGAGCCGGCCGGTCGCCTCGCTCGACCGGTCCGCCCTCCCGGCCCACGTGCCCACCCTCGAGGATCTCTACGCCGAATGTGGCTCCGACTTCGAGCTGTCGCTCGACGTGAAGGACCCCGACGCAGCCGTGGCGATCATGGCCGTGGCCCGGGCCGCCGGGGGCGACGCCCCGGCCCGACTCTGGCTGTGCCACCCCGACTGGGAGCTGCTGGCCGGCTGGCGCACCGAGCTGGGCGACGTCCACCTGGTCGACAGCACCAAGCTCCGGGCCATGCGCCAGGGCCCGGAACGGCGGGCGGCCCAGCTGTCGGCGGCCGGCATCGACGCGGTAAACCTGCACTGCGACGAGTGGACCGGCGGGCTGACCACGCTCTTCCACCGCTTCGGGGTGCACGCCTTCGGCTGGGACGCCCAGCACTATCGCGTCCTGCGCAACCTGCTGCGCATGGGGATAGACGGGGTGTTCAGCGATCACGTCGACCGCATGGTCGAGGTGATCGGCCCGCATTGAGAAGGGGGCTAGTTCTCCCGGCTAGGGGTGGCGATCGGGAGCGGGGCGATGTCGGCCACCTGCCATTCCACGAAGTACTCGGCATCGAGGGTGACGAGAAGGTCGGAGACCGCCTCGTCGAGGGGCTGGGCCCAGCTCTGGGGGGTTACGGTGATAGTGCCGTCGGTAACGGTCAAAAAGGCTCCTGAGGACAAGAGAAAAAGCGGCTACGAGGCTGAACCTTGGCCGTAGTTTACACCTCGTCCACAGGCCCGAAACGTTCAAATTGACCGACATCGCCTCCGGTCGTCACCAGGTTCACCAGCCGGTCGGGGATGTGGACATGCCGGCGCACGGGTCGGCCGGCGAGGTGGCGAACTGCGTTCGGCGCCGCCTCGGCCCGGGCGACGGCGCCCGCCTCGCTCAACCCGGCCGGGACCGCCAGCCGGTCACGTACCCGACCGTCGACCTGGACCACCATGTGGACGACCGACGCGGTGGCGGCTCGCACCGCCCGCTCGGGCCACGGCTGCACGTGTACCGAGTACGGACCTCCGGCACGCGCCCACAGCTCCTCGGCCAGGTACGGGGCGAAGGGGGCCAGCAACAAGATCAGGGAGCCGGCCTCCGAGGACGTCGCCCGGTTCGTCAGTTCGTTGATCACGCCGAGGGCAGTGTTAAACCGCATGGCCTCGATACCGGCCGCGACCCGCGCCGTGCCCCTGGCCAGCGCGTCGCTGCCAACACCCGGCCCCGACGCCTCGCCACACACCAGCCGCCACAGCCGGCTGAACAGCCGCTCCGCGCCGGCGACGCCTTCGACCCGGAAGTCGGCGGTGGCCGACCACCGCCCGCTGCCGAATAGGTGGGCCCGCAGCACGTCGGCCCCGTGGCGGTCGACGTAGTCGTCGGGGTTCACCACGTTCCCCCGGCTCTTGCTCATCTTGGCCCCGCCCTTGGTGACGGTCCCGTGTAGGCGCAGCCGGGGGAACGGTTCCTCGAAGTCGACAAACCCCAGGTCGTACAGGGCCATGGTCACGAACCGTGCGTACAGGTGGTGGCGGGCCACGTGCTCCGGCCCGCCGGCGTACAGGTCGACGGGCAGCAGG
Organism: Acidimicrobiales bacterium; assembly: GCA_038214685.1. GTDB lineage: Bacteria > Actinomycetota > Acidimicrobiia > Acidimicrobiales > AC-14 > CADCTB01. The sequence continues at coordinate 33,419 of JBBQRO010000003.1, read as the reverse complement.
TGCGCCGTGCGGTCCGGGTCCCAGGGCGCGGAGGCCAGGTCAGCCGACGGGTGCCGCAGGAAGTACCAGGAGGAGTCCAGGAAGGTGTCGGAGACGTCGGTCTCCCGCCGGGATGGCCCGCCGCAGACCGGGCAGGTCGTCGCCACGAACGACTCGACTGCGGCCAGCGGCGAGCGGTCGTCGCCGGTGGGACGGGCTCGGGCGACGTCGACCTCCGGCAGCAGGACGGGCATCGCGTTATCGGGGACCGGGACGGCGCCGCACTGGTCGCAGTGGACGATCGGGATCGGTGGGCCCCAGTAGCGCTGGCGGGAGATCAGCCAGTCGTGCATGCCCGCCAGCCAACGACGCTGGGTGTTCTTGGCCGGCTCGGGCCAGTCCAGCCCGTCCAGGCCCGCTACCAGCCGGTCCCGGTAGGCCGTCATGCGCAGGAACCACTGCCGCATGACGCGCTCCGTCACCGGGGTCGAGCAGCGCTCGCACCGGTCGCCCTCCAGCTGCTCGCGGGCCAGGACAGTGGCGCACGATGGGCACCACACCACCGTCGCCTCGGCCTGGTAGGCCAAACCGGCCCGGAACAGTTGGACGAAAAGCCACTGCGTCCACCGGTAGTACGAAGGGTCGCTGGTCACCACGCCGGTCCATTCCCATGCGCAACCGATCCGGCTGAGCTGGCGTCGGTAGTTCGCCACGGTGCGATCGGTCAGCGTCAACGGGTGCTCGCCCACCTTCAGCGCGTAGTTCTCGGTGTGGATGCCGAAGGCGTCGAATCCCATCGGCTGGAACACGGCCCGACCCCGCATTCGCTGGTAGCGCCCCACCACGTCCGCACCGCAGTAGGTCAGCACATGGCCGACGTGCAGCCCCTCGGCCGACGGGTACGGGAACTCGACAAGGTTGTAGAACGTCGGCCCGGTGGGCGCCGCCGGCGGATCTGCGTCCCAGCGGGCCTGCCAGCGGGTTTCCAGCTCTACCGGGTCATACGGCAACCCAGCCACCGGAGTGGCCCCCGCCCAACGGTCACGGCCCCACCTCGCCCTGGCGGACCTCGGTGCGGGCCTGGACCCGCAGCACCTTGTTGACCGCGCTCAGGTAGGCCCGGGCCGACGCCTCCACCACATCGGTGGACACGCCCCGCCCCGACACCCGGATGCCGCCGGCCTCGAGCTGGACGATAACGTCGCCCAGGGCGTCGACACCGCCGGTGACGGCCGACACGTTGAAGCCGGTGAGGGTGCCGTCGACGCCGGTGGCGGCCTTGATGGCCTTACAGGTGGCATCGATCATGCCGTCGCCCTCACCGGTGGCCTCCATCTTCTCCCCGGCGCGCAGGACGACCACGGTGGCCCGGGGTACGCCCACCGTGCCGCCACTCACCTCGAGTGACTCCAGGGACCAGGTGTCCTCCAGCCGCTCGCCCATTTCCTCGGCCACGATGGCCTCCAGGTCCGCATCCGTCAGGTCCACCTTGCGGTCGGCCAGCTCCTTGAACCGTGTGAAAGCGGCGTTGAGCATGTCGCCGGAAATGTGGATGCCCATCTTGGCCAGGGTGTCGGAGAAGGCGTGGCGGCCGGAATGCTTGCCCAACACGATCTGGCTGCCGACCTGGCCCACCGAGCTGGCGTCGATGATCTCGTACGTGCTCCGGTCGGCCAGCACCCCATGCTGGTGGATGCCCGACTCGTGCTGGAAGGCATTGCGGCCGACAACAGCCTTGTTGTACTGGATCGGATAGCCGGTCAGGCGACTGACCAGTCGGCTGGTGCGGGCCAGCTCCTCGGTCCGCACATTGGTCGACAGCCCGGGGAACTGGTCGGCCCGGATCTTGACCGCCATGACCACTTCCTCCAGGGCGGCGTTGCCGGCCCTCTCCCCCAGGCCGTTCACGCAGACCTCGATCTGGCGCGCACCGGCCTGCACCCCGGCCAGCGAGTTCGCCGTGGCCAGGCCCAGGTCGTTGTGGCAGTGGACCGACGTCACATAGTCGCCCTTGACCTCGCGGCGGACGTACTGGATCAGGGCGCCGAAGTCCCAGGGAATGCCGTAGCCGACCGTGTCGGGGATGTTCAGGGTGGTGGCGCCGTTGTCGACCGCGGCCTGCAGCACCTCCAGCATGAAGTCGATCGGTGTCCGGGTCGCGTCCTGGGGGCTGAACTCGACATCTCGGGTGTGCTCGGCGGCCCGGGCCACGCCGCTGCGGGTGGCGGCCAGCACCTGGGCCGCGTCCATCTTCAGCATGTGCTCCATGTGCTGGGGACTAGTGGAGATGAACACGTGGATGCGGGCTCGTTCGGCGTCGCGCAGGGCGTCCCAGCACCGGTCGACGTCGGTGACCTGGGTGCGGGACAGGCCGGCGATGACCGGGCCCTGCACCGTGCGGGCGATGGCCCGCACCGCCTCGAAGTCGCCCTGGCTGGCCACCGGGAACCCGGCCTCGATGTAGTCCACCCCCAGCCGGGCCAGCTGCTCGGCGATCTCCAGCTTCTCGGCCGCGTCGAGGGAGATCCCCGGCGACTGCTCGCCGTCGCGCAGCGTGGTATCGAAGATCACCAGGCGGTTGGAGTCGACGTTCATGGGGCGGCCTTTCAGGTGGAAGGGCTCTGCTAGTGGAAGGGCTCTGATAGTTGAAAAGCGTTGGGAAAAGAAAAAACCTCCCGGCCCGGAGGCTGAGAGGCGTTGGCGAGCACCGGAGGGCGCCCGCCGCTACGTAAGGAGCAGGGAGGTAAAAGCCAACAGGGTGGCGTGCATGCGCGCGGAGGTGGAGGGACGGGACATCTCTTTCGAGGATGACAGCCTGGCCACGAACCGTCAAGTAGGGTCGCCGGATGATCCGACGGACGATTCGTCTCGGAATTCGGCTCGGGCTCTTGACAGGTATCGGTCTGGGTCTGTTCAAGTTCCTCCAGGGCCGGCGGTCGGCGGCGGAGCTCGGCAGCCCGTCGGCCGACTGGGCGCCGGCGCCCACCCCGAACCCCAACCTGCCCAAGGCGCCACCCGAGCCCGAGCTGATCACGCCGGTCATGTTCGAGGAGCTCATCGAGAAGAAGGCAGCAGTGCAGGCGGCACCGCCCGAAGTCACGATCGAGCCGCACCCTGGGCCCACGGTGGAATCGCTCATCAGCGAACCGGTGATCGAGAAGGCCGCTCCCGCCAAACGAGCGCCGGCCAAGAAGGTCGCCCCGGCGCTGGCGCCGGCGGCCGCCGGCCCAGTGAAGAAGGTGATGCCGCAGAAGGTGGTGCCGAAGAAGGTGGCAGCAAAAAAGGCGCCGGCTCCGCCGATTGAGGCGCCCGTCGCCAAGAAGGTCGCCCCGGTGAAGAAAGCCCCGAAGAAGCAGCCGTAGTCGGCGGCGGGATCAGCCCTGGCTGACGGTGGCCACGTGGAGGATGCCGTCGGCGCCGGCCAGCTCGGCCACGACCTCGGCGGGCAGCGCCTCGTCGACCGACAGCACCATGAGGGCGGCCACGCCCGACGGCGACCGGCCGACGTCCATGTCGGAGATGTTGATCCCGGCCCGGCCCATGGTGGCGCCGACCAGGCCGATCATGCCGGGGCGGTCGTCGTTGCGGACCATGACCATGTGGCGGGCGGGCGGGATGTCGACGGTGTGGTCGTCGACCATCACCAGTCGGGCCTCGTCGCGAAGGCCGAACAGGCTGCCGGCCAGGGAGTGGCCGTCGCCCCGGAGGGTGATCAGGTTCACGTAGTCATGAGCGGCGGCGGTGCGGGACTCCTGCACGTCGATGCCCCGGGCCTCGGCCAGCTGCGGGGCGTTCACGTAGGACACCGAATCGGTGCCGTCGGCGCCGAGCACACCCTTGAGCACGGCCAGGGTCAGGATGCGGGTGTCGTAGTCGGCCAGCTGGCCCTGGTAGTCGACGGCCAGCGACTTCGGCTCACCCTCCTCCAGCGACGCCCAGATGCGGCCCAGGCGCTCGGCCAGGGGCAGGAACGGGCGCACGGCCTCGGCCGCCTCGCTGGCGTCGACGTTGACCGCGTAGGGCACGAACTCCCCGGCCAGGGCCAGCGACACCTGCTCGCCGATGGTCTCGCCCGCCTTGTCCTGGGCCTCGACGGTGCTGGCACCCAGATGGGGGGTCACGACCACGGAAGGGAGCTCGAACAGGGGCGACTCGGTGGTCGGCTCCTTGGCAAAGACGTCGATGGCGGCGCCGGCGATCCGGCCCTCGGCGATGGCGGCGGCCAGGGCGGCCTCGTCGATGATCCCGCCCCGTGCCACGTTCACGATCCGCAGGCTGGGCTTGGCCTGGGCCAGCAGGTCCTCGCCGACCAGGCCCACGCTCTCGGGCGTCTTCAGCAGGTGGATGCTGATGAAGTCGGACTGGCGCACGACCTCGTCCAGCTCCAGCAGCTCCACGCCGAGCTTGCGGGCCCGCTCCGGCGACATCCAGGGGTCCCAAGCCACTAGGCGCATGCCGAACGCGTAGGCCCGTTGGGCCACCAGAGTGCCGATGCGTCCGAGGCCCAGGAGGCCCAGTGTCTTGCCGTGCACCTCGACCCCGGTCCACTTCGACCGCTCCCACTTCCCCTGCTTGAGGGCGGCCGAGGCCTGGGGCACGTTCCGGGCCGCTGACAGCAGCAGGGCCATGGTGTGCTCGGCGGCGGTGACGATGTTGGAGAGCGGCGCGTTGCAGACCATGACGCCCCGCTTGGTGGCGGCGATCACGTCGACGTTGTCGAGCCCAATCCCGGCCCGGCCGACGACCACCAGGTCGGTGCCGGCGGCCAGCACCTCAGCGGTGACCTGCGTCTCAGACCGGATGACGAGGGCGGCGGCCCCGGGCACCACCGAGAGAAGCTGTTCTGGGGTGAGCCCCAGGCGAACATCGACCTCGTGACCTTCGTCGCGCAAGCGCGCCAGCCCGCGCTCGGCAAGTTCTTCAGTGATGAGCACCCTGACCATGCGGACCATGCTGGCACACGAGGTCGGTGCGCCCCGCATCTACTCGGGGCCCGGTTCGTCCCCCTCGACCCAGGGCCGGTAGATGGCCTGACCGTCACGCGGGCTGCCGTTGAGACGGATCTCGTAGCGCTGGGGGCCCTCCGGCTCGCCCGGGGCCTCCTGCTCGATGGCGATGGTGTCGCGCTTCTTCTCGGGATCGAAGATGTCCCGCAGGCCGAGGGCGATGCCCGTGAGCAGGGCGCCGGTGGCGGTGCGGGCCTTGCGGACGGGCGGACGCGGCATGGGCTTGGCGCCCAGCTCCAGTCCGAAGATGTCGTCCTGGCCGTAGAACGCCTCCAACGGCTCGTCGGCCGGTGCGGCTCCCGGGTCAGCGGCGTCCTCGGGAGCAGGGTCGCGCCGCTCGTCCATCGACCCAGGATACCGGCGGAGGTCGCTCAGCCGGCGAGCAGGGTGGCCAGGCGGCCCACGCCCTCCTCGAGAGCGTCGTCGGCCAGGGCGTAGGACAGCCGGGCGTAGCCAGGTGCCCCGAAGGCCTCACCGGGCACGATGGCCACCTTTGCTTCCTCCAGCACGATCTCGGCCAGCTCCAGGGTGGTCGCCGCCGACCGGCCTCCGGCCAGGGGCCGGCCCAGGACGCCGGCAAAGGACGGGAAGGCATAGAACGCCCCCTCGGGCTCCAGGCAGGTGACCCCAGGGATGGCTGCCAGCAGCCCGAACATGGCCCGGCGACGGCGGTCGAAGGCGGCCCGCATCTCCCCGACGCATGCCTGGTCGCCGGTGAGCGCAGCCACAGCAGCCCGCTGCGACACGTTGGCCACGTTCGATGTGGCGTGCGACTGCAGGTTCGCCGCCCCCTTGATGATGTCGGCCGGGCCGATCATCCACCCCACCCGCCAGCCGGTCATGGCGTAGCTCTTGGCCACGCCGTTGACCACGATCGTGCGGTCGGCCAGCTCGGGCACGAGGGCGGGCATCGAGGAGAAGACGTGGTCGCCGTAGACCAGGTGCTCGTAGATCTCGTCGGTCACCACCCACAAGCCCCGCTCGGCGGCCCACCTTCCGACCTCGGCCACCTGCGCTGGGGTGTACACCGCACCGGTGGGGTTCGACGGTGACACGAACAGCAGCACCTTCGTGCGCTCGGTGCAGGCCGCCTCCAGTGCGTCGACGCCGGCCCGGAAGCCGGTGGACTCGTCAGTCGGGACCGCCACGGGCACGCCGCCGGCCAAGCGGATGGCCTCGGGGTAGGTCACCCAGTACGGGGCGGGCATGAGGACCTCGTCACCCGGGTCGAGCAGGGCGGCGAATGAGTTGTAGACGGCCTGCTTGGCCCCGTTGGTGATCACGACCTGGCCGGCGGCCACCTCGTAGCCGGAGTCCTTCGCCGTCTTGGCCGCCACCGCCTCTCGGAGCTCGGGAAGCCCGGCCGCCGGCGTGTACCGGTGGTTCTTGGCCTGGGGTGCCGCTTCGACGGCTGCGGCCACGATGTGGGCCGGCGTCGGGAAGTCGGGCTCGCCGGCGCCGAAGCCGATGACGTCGTGGCCGGCGGCGGCGAGCGACTTGGCCTTGGCGTCGACTGCGAGGGTGGCGGACTCCTCGATGGCGGCGATCCGGCTCGACAGGCGGGGGAAGGGGGTTCCGGGGGTGTCAGGCACAGGTGGGATAGTGGCACGCAATGAACTCCTCTTCCTCCGACATCACCCTTCCCCCCGATCTGCGCCCGTCCGACGGGAGATTCGGAAGCGGCCCCTCGAAGGTCCGGGCCGACGCCATGGCCGCCCTGGTGGCCGCCGCCCCCACCTACCTGGGCACCAGCCACCGCCAGTCGCCCGTCCGGTCGGTGGTCGGGCGGGTGCGCTCGGGCATGGCCGACCTCTTCGCCCTTCCCGAGGGCTACGAGGTGGTCATGGGCAACGGAGGTGCCGCCTACTTCTGGGACGTCGCCGTCTTCTCGCTCATCGAGCGGCGCAGCCAGCACCTGTCGTTCGGCAACTTCTCCGAGACTTTCGCCACCATGGTGGCCAACGCCGCCCACCTCGACACCCCCGACATCATCTCCTCGGCGGCCGGTACCCATCCGGAGGCCAACCCCAACCCCGATGTCGACGCCTACGCCCTGACCCACAACGAGACCTCCACCGGCGTGGCCATGGAGATCCTCCGTCCCGCTCCCGTGGAGGAGGGCCTGGTCCTGGTCGACGCCACGTCGGCCGCCGGCGGCATGCGGATCGACCCCACCCAGTTCGACGTCTACTACTTCTCGCCCCAGAAGGGCTTCGGCGCCGACGGCGGCCTGTGGATCGCCCTCTGCTCCCCCGCCGCCCTGGCCCGGGTCGACACCATCACGGCCACCGGCCGCTGGATCCCCGAGTCGCTCAGCCTGGCCACCGCCGTCGAGAACGCCCGCCTCGACCAGACCTATAACACCCCGGGCCTGGCCACGCTGTTCCTCATGGCCGACCAGCTCGAGTGGATCGTGGCCAACGGCGGGCTGGAGTGGGCCGCGTCGCGGTGCGAGGAGTCGACCAACATCCTCTATGGCTGGGCCGAGAAGTCCGACTTCGCCACGCCGTTCGTCGTCGCCCCCGCCGACCGCAGCCCGGTGGTAGCCACCATCGACCTCGACGACTCCATCGACGCCAAGGCGGTCAACAAGGTCCTGCGGGCCAACGGCATCGTCGACACCGAGCCCTACCGCCGCCTGGGCCGCAACCAGCTCCGGGTGGCCGTCTTCCCCAGCGTCGAGCCCGACGATGTCACCATCCTGACCGGCGCCATCGATTACGTGGTGTCAAAACTGTCCTGAGCGCTCATGGTTTCCTCACACCTTCGTCGGTCCTGGCTCATACCGGTCGGCGACGATGCAGTCGTCCACCGAAACGAGGAGCTCAACGTATGAAGCGTGTTCTTGCAGTGCTGGTGGGAGCCGGCATCGCCGTGGGCGGCGGGGCGGCGGCCTGGGCCGGCGGCGCCGGTCCGGGTGGCGCCAACCGGGAGGCGGCCAAGACCTGCCTCACCCAGGCCCGCCAGGAGATGCCCGTGGCCGACAAGGCCGAGCTCCGGGCTGCGGTCAAGGACTGCCTCAGCGCCGAAGGCATCGAGCGCCCCGCCCCGACTCCCGAACAGCAGGCCAAGCGCGACAGCCTTCGGAGCTGTCTCGAAGCAGCCAAGGCGGCCAACCCGGGGGCCGACAAGGCCGAGCTCCGGACTGCGGCCACGCCCTGCCTCGAGCAGGCAGGCGTCGCCCCGGGCCAGATCCGGGCCAAGCGGGCCGGAGCCCGGGAGTGCCTGGCCGAGGTGCGGGCGGCCAAGCCCGACGCCGACAAAGCCACCGTGCGCCCCCTGGTCAAGGCATGCGTCGAGGCCCGATAGGCCTCTGCGATCGGCGGGCCGGAAGCCCCTTCCAATTTCGGCCCTCTTGTGTCTGAATAGACAAACAAACCCCGGCGCCGGAATGAGCGGTGCGGCACCGGAGTTGGAGCAATCAGGAACCCGAAGGGGGTGACTGGTGAGCACGGCAATCTTCGAGCCCGGTCCCAGCGTGGCGGCGCCGGGGGCCGTGGTCGACCTCGATGCTCCCGAGGCGCTCGACCCGGCGATGGTCGGGGCCAAGGCGGCGGCCCTGGCCCGGGCCCGCCGGGCCGGGCTCCCGGTTCTCCCCGGACGGGTGGCCACCACTGGCGCCTTTCTCCTTTCGGCCGACGGCGACGGGCCCCGACCGCTCGACACCGAGCTTCGGGCTGCGTGGTCCGTCCTGTCCGAGGGTGGGAGCCGCCCGGTCGTCGTCCGGTCGTCGTCGACGGTCGAGGATGGGCGCACCAGCTCGATGGCCGGCATGTTCACCTCGGTGCTCGACGTGCGCGACTGGCCGTCGTTCCGCCGGGCGGTCGACACCGTGCTGGAGTCGGCCAAGGTCGTCGCCCGGGCCGACGCCGGCGCCCGCGACCGCGTCCGGGCGCCGATGGCCGTACTGATGCAGCCCCAGTTGGCGGCCACCGTCGGCGGCGTGCTGTTCGGCGTCGACCCCGTGTCGGGCCGGACCGACCACATCGTGGTGTCGGCCAGCGACGCGGGCCCGGCGGCGGTCGTCGGCGGTACTGTCGACGGCAGCCGCTACGTGATCTCTCGCCGGCGGGTGGTCGAGGGCCCGGAGGAGGGCCCGCTGACGGCCGGCCGCCTCCACGAGCTGGCGGCCCTGGCCCACCAGGCCGAGCGGGTCTTCGGGGGCCCGCAGGACGTGGAGTGGGCCTTCGGCCCCGATGGACGCCTGTGGCTCCTGCAGAGCCGGCCGGTCACCGCAGTGGGCACGCCGACGACGACGGGACCGCTGCTGGGGCCCGGACCGGTGGCGGAGACGTTCCCCGACGCGTTGTCGCCTCTCGAGGAGGATCTCTGGGTCGAGCCGCTGCGGGTCGGATTGCGCGCCGCGCTGGCGCTGGCCGGGACCGCTCCGAGGAGGCAACTGGCTGCGTCACCCGTCGTGACCACCGTCGAGGGCAGGGTGGCCGCCGACCTCGATCTCCTGGGCGCCGGCGACGGGACGGCCTCGGCTCTGCGCCGCCTCGACCCTCGCCCTCCCCTTCGTCGCCTGGTGGCCGCATGGCGGGTCGGCCGTCTGCGCTCCGCCCTTCCGTCGCTGGCCGCCGACCTGATCGCCACCGCCGATACCGACCTGCTGGCCGTGGGCGCCGTCGACGACCTCTCCGACCGTGAGCTCCTCGGGCTGCTCAGGCGGTCGGCCCAGGGCCTCACCGCCCTCCACGGGCACGAGGTGCTCATGGGATGGTTGGTGCCGGCCGACCCGGCCGCCACGGTCGTCAGCACTGCGTCGGTCGCCTTGCGGGCGCTGGCATCGGGCCGAACCGAGGGCCTCACCGACGAGGAGCTGGTCCGGCGCCATCCCAGCGTGCTCGCCCTGGTCCCGCCCCGAATCGGCCCGGCGGTGGTCCTGCCGCCGGGTGGGGCGGGCAGCGTTGGCGGGCCCGCCGTCGCCAGCGATCCCGACCCGGCTGCGCTGCTGCGCGAGGCACTCCGCCTGCGCACCCGGTGGCTCCAGGAGCTGACCGCCCGGGCGGCATGGGAACTGGGCGATCGCCTCCACCGGCGGGGTGCGATCGCCCAGCCCGCCGACGTGCGGGGGCTACGGCTGGCGGAACTGGCCGGAGCGGTGGAAACCGGGGCCGCCCCGGCCGGCGTGTCGAGCCGCACCGATCGCCCGCAGGGGCCGCTGCCGGCCCGGTTCCGGATGACCGTCAACGGCGCCGTCGCTCCGGCGACCACCCGCCGCCGTCGTGGCCGTCGGGCAACCGACGGGCGGGCCGGCATCGGTGCCGGTGGCGGCCGGGGCTCCGGCGTGGTGCACGGGGGTGATGGGCCACCCGAGCGGGGCACCGTCCTCGTCGTCCGGACGCTGGATCCCGACCTCGCCCCCCTGCTGCCCCGCCTTGCCGGGCTGGTGGCCGAGACCGGCAGCATGCTGTCCCACCTGGCCATCCTGGCCAGGGAGCTGGGAGTGCCCACTGTGGTTGGTGTGGACGACGCCATGGCCCGATTCCCGGCTGGGACCACCGTCGTGGTCGACGGCACGACGGGCGAGGTCCGGCGGGCCGACGAGCACCAGACGGGTGCAGCATGAGACCGGGGCGCATCGCCGGGGCCCTCGGGGCCGGGGTCCTCGCCTCTACTGCGCTGTACTTCTTCGTCTACCTGTGGCGCTGGGAGTGGAACCGGGCCGTCATCGCCGGGCTGCTCTTCGTCGCTACCGAGGTGGCGGTGGCCACGGTGATGGTGCTCAATCGCCTGGGTCACCTGAACGAGAGGCTGGCGTCGCCCGACCCCGCGGTGCTGGTCCGAATCAGGGAGTCGGCTCCGCCCCGGCGCGACCACTTCGAGTGGCTGTCGCCGCGGACGGGGCGGATGGGCGTCTTCGTGCCCGTGCTCATCGGTATGGGCGTGGTGGCGTCGGGACTGGCCTGGCTGGTCGAGCGCGTGGCCCGGGTCACCGCCGGCCCGGCGATGGAGCGCGGCCTGGCCAGCCGGCTGGGCCCGCTGGCCTGGCCGGCCGGGGGCCTGGTGCCCGACCATGACGACAACCCCCTGTCAGTGCTGGAGGGGCCCGTCCCCGGCTCGCGGCAACCATGAACCGGCCGGCTCCCCCCGCTCGGGCCCTGCTCCCCGCTCGTGGGGCCGCTCGGGCCCTGCCCCCCGCTCCTGGGGCCGCTCGGGCCCTGCTCCTCCTTCTGGCTGTGGTCGCATTGGTCGCCGGGATCGACACGCTCGCCGACCTCACCCAGGACCGGCCCGACCGCGTCGTGCCCGGTTCCCGCAGCGAGATCATCCTCGAAGTGAGCTCCCGTGACCGCACGGGCTCCGACCGGCTGTCGGCGCAGGGCCTCTGGGGCGCCTGCCAGGGCACCGTTCGCCAGCGGCTGGTCGAGCCGGGCGTGGTCGAACTGGGCGCCGGGCGCTTCCTCCTGACGACCGAACCAAGCCTGGGCGAGCACTCGTGGCGCCGGCTCCAGGGCTGCCTGGAGGACGCCACCCTCGACCGGGTCAAGGCTCACGTGGTCGCCAAGCGCTACGTGGCGCCCGGCCCTGGCTAGCCCAATCGGCTAGCCCACTCGGCTCCACATGCGGCGGGGGGCGTCGAGGACGCGGCTGACCGCGGTCACCAGGGTGCCCGGCTTCTCGGGCGGGCCGTCGCCCATCCGGGCGACGTACGCGATCTGCTCGAGGCTCGGTGGCCCGACGGCCAGGTTGCGGCGCAGGGCGTCGCCGCCGGTGAGCTCCCTTATGGCCACCTCGTAGGCGCCGACCATGGCGCCAGTCCGCCCCACGCCCGCCCCGCAGTGCACGAAAATCCGACCGCCGGCGTTCCGGGTGGCGACCAGGAACGCGTCGACCTCGTCGGAGGACGGCACCTGGCCGTCGCGCATGGGAATGCGGACCAGGTTCATGCCCAGATCGGCGACGACCTGGGCGTCGGCTTCGATGCCGTGCTCGGCACGGAGATCGACGACGGTGGTGACGTCGGCCTCGGCCAACCCCCGGTAGCCCTCGCTGGTCGGCGCCGCACCTCGCCACAGCCGGTCGTCGACCGCCCGCAGGTTCTCGATGCCGGCGATCGAGGTCGGCGACGACGTCGAGGTCGTCTCGCGGGCCCAGAGGGACGCGGCCAGGATGGCCAGGTTCCCGACCAGCAGGAAGGCCGCGGCGGCGCCGATTCCCTTGACCAACAAGGCTCCGACCCGTCGACCGGTCAGCTGCAGTCCTCCATATCCTCTTCTACAGTCCCAAATCCGGCTTGCCACCCGCAAACCGTCGACATCCGCCACGTTCATCTGTACCCGGAGCGCGCCACGCTCACCCGGTAGGGTGCACTCCTTCACCACCATGGACCGGGCCACTGTCGAGGTGTACGAGCGGCGGGCCGCAGAGTGGGCCGACCGCCGGTCCCCGCTTCACCGGGAGCGGGCCGTTCGCCTGGCCGGACGGGTCCTGCCCGGCCTGCCGGTGGCCGATCTCGGCTGCGGCCCGGGCCACTACCTGGCCGACCTCGGCCCTGCCGTCGTGGCGGTGGACGCGGCGGGGGCCATGCTCACCGTCGCCCGGACGCAGGGCCACGCCGCCCCGATGGTCCAGGCCGACCTGGAAGCCCTGCCGTTGCGGGACGGGGCCCTCGGCGGGGCGTGGGCGTCGAACTCCTATCTGCACGTGCCCCGCGACCGGCTGCCCCTGGCCCTGGCCCGGCTGCACTGGGCGCTGGCCGTGGGCGCTCCCCTGGCCATGTCGGTCATGGTCGGCGACGGCGAGGGCGACTGGCCGGGCGACGACTTTCCCGGCCGCAGGTACTCCTACTGGCAGCCCGAGGCGCTTTCGGCACTCCTCGCCGGCGCCGGGTTCGAGGTCGATGACGTGGTCGTGGCGGGCGAGCGGGTGTGGGTCGAGGCCCGGCGGGCCCGCACCCTGCCCGACACCGTGCGCGCCGGGCTGCGAGTGCTCGTGTGCGGGCTGAACCCCAGCGTGGTCGCGGCCGACAACGGCTACGGCTTCGCCGGGCCCACCAACCGGTTCTGGCGGGCGGCGGTGGATTCGGGGCTGGTCAGCCGGCCCCGCGATCCCCTGGGCTGCGTCGCCCACGACGCCGTGGGCATGACCGACCTGGTCAAGCGGGCCACGCCCAACGCTGCGCTGCTTTCCGTCGCTGAGTTCCGGGCCGGCGCCGACCGGGTGCGCCGGCTGGTCGAGTGGTTGCAGCCGGGTGTGGTCCTGTTCGTTGGCCTGGCCGGCTGGCGGGCCGCGGTCGACAAGGTGGGCGCGGCCGGCATCCAGCCCGAGACCTTCGGCGGCTGCACCGCCTACGTCATGCCGTCCACCAGCGGGCTGAACGCCCACAGCAGCCTGACGGTGTTGACCTCCCACATGGCCGAGGCCCAGGCTGCGGCGCGGGCCGCGCCCGGCGACCCAGCGCCACCCGCCTAACGTCCGGGGCGTGCCCGACGTGCCCGCAGTTGAGGAGGAGCGCCCCAAACCGTCCCGCCGGACCCTGATCCTGCTGGTTGCGCCCATCATCGTCCTCGTCACGATGGGCTTCATCGCCAGCGCTTTCACCCCCACGCTGGCCACCCGGTACCCGCTGCTGATGATCGCCCTCGACGCCCGGAACCGGTTCCTGGTGCTGGCCCGCGAGGTCGACATCGTCCCGTTCGTGATCGTCGCCCTCATCCGCCGGTCGTTGAGCGACCCACTCTTCTACCTCCTCGGCCGGTTCTACGGGAAGGGGGCGCTGCGCTGGCTCGAAAAGAAGGGCGGGGGCGGTGAGCTCGTGGTGCTCACCGAGAAGCTGTTCAAGCGGGCCGGCTACCCGATGGTCTTCTTTTTCCCGGGGGCCATCGTCTGCGCCCTGGCCGGCCAGACCGGCATGTCGCCCATCGGTTTCCTCACCACCAACCTGGCCGGGACCCTGACCGCCATCATCGCCGTGCGCCGGTTCAGCTCCACCATCGCCAGCCCGGTCGAAGGGCTGCTCGCCTTCTTCAGCCGCAACCTGGTGGTCACGACCGCCATCAGCATCGGGCTGGTGGTCCTGTCGCTGGTCCTCAACCGCGCCCAGGGCAAGCTCGACGTCGACCTCGACGAGCTGGAGGGCTCGCAGTCCTCAGATGTCGAGGAGGGCATCGAGGCCGACGGTGACGCCGGGACGCGAGCCGACCGCCTTCACCGCGAGCACGACACCGGGCATGAATGACGCCCGGTCATAGGAGTCGTGGCGGATGGACAAGCTCTGGCCGGTGGTGCCGAGCAGGACCTCCTGATGAGCCACGAGGCCGCGTAAGCGCACGGAGTGCATCCGGATCCCGCCGGGGCCACTGCCGCCGCGGGCGCCTTCCACCACCGTTTGGGTGGTCGGGTCGTCGGACCAGGTCGAGGACCGGGCCGCCATCCGCTCCGCAGTGTGCATGGCGGTGCCCGAGGGGGCGTCGACCTTCTGGTCGTGGTGCAGCTCGATGATCTCCGCCGTCTCGAAGTAGGGGGCGGCCAACTCGGCGAAGCGCATCATCAGCACCGCGCCGATGGCGAAATTGGGGGCGACGAAGCAGTTGCTGCGGGTGAAGCGGAGGGCCAGGTCGTCGTAGTCGGCAGGGGTGAAGCCCGACGTCCCCACCACCGCGTGCACCCCGTTGGCCGCGCACCAGGTGAGGTTGGCCCGAGCGGCGTCGATGTGGGTGAAGTCGATGGCCACCTGGGCCTCGGTGCGGGCCAGCGACTCCACGTCGGGCGAGACCTGCAAGCCTCTCAGGTCGGCCCCGGTCACCCCCCGGAGGTCGATGCCGGCGTGGAGCGGGTCGACCGCGGCCACGAGCTGCAGGTCGGGATCGGCCACCACCGCCCGGCACACGGTCGAACCCATGCGCCCGCCCGCCCCGAACACTCCCACCCGAATGGTCACAGCACGAAGGTTCTCATGAACCCCGCGCTACCGGCCAGGGTGCCAGCCCGCCGGCACCGCCACCTGCGGCCGCTGACCGGCCGCCAGGTCGGTGCCGAGCACGTGGTGGGCCACCTCCCGCCCGTCGGCGGACAGCGCCATGGAAGTATCGGTCTTTTTCAGGCGACCCGTGCCGCGAACGCGTCCTCGTCGAAGGGGCCGACCACGGCCAGCACCCGTTCGTTGCCCAGGATGCGGTCGGCCACCCGGCGCAGGTCGTCGTGGGTGACGGCCTCGGTGCGGGCGATTGTGTCGTCGTAGGAGAGCACGGAGCCGTGAATGAGCTGGCTGCGGCCTATGCGGTTCATGCGGCCGGCCGGATCCTCCAGCGACAGGGCCAGTGAGCCCTTGATGTGGCCCTTGGCCACCGCCAGCTCCCGGTCGGTGACCGGAGCGGAGGCCAGCTTGTCGAGCTCGGCGTCGATCAGCCCCAGAACCTCCTGCGCCCGCCCCGGAGCGGTGCCGGCGTAGATGGCCAGCGCCCCGCTCTCGACGTACGCGGCCCGGTAGGAGAACACCGAGTACACCAGCCCCCGCTTCTCGCGGATCTCCTGGAAGAGCCGGCTCGACATGCCGCCACCCAGGATCTGGTTGAGGATCGACAGCGCGAAGCGGTCGTCGTCCTGGCGGTCGAAGGCCCGCATGCCCACCACCAGGTGGGCCTGCTCGGTGGTGCGGTGGTGGACAATGAGCGGCCGCACCGGCTGCAGGGCGGGGCGCTCGCGCTCGGGCGCGGAGCCGGCGCGGACGGTGCAGCGGCGCTCGATGCCGGCCACCACGCTGTCGTGATCGAGGTTCCCGCTGGCGGCCAACACGATGCTGGGGGCCTTGTAACGGGTGGTGAAGTACCCGTCGATCTGGTCGCGGGTCATGGCCGTGATGGTGGACCGCTCGCCCAGGACCTCACGGCCCAGCGGGTGGCCGGGGTACAGCGCCTCGTGGAGCAGCTCGTGGACGAGGTCGGACGGCTCGTCCTCATGCATGCTGATCTCTTCGAGGATCACCTGGCGCTCGGCCTCGATCTCGTCGGGCCGGAACGCCGGCGCCCACATGATGTCGGACAGGATGTCGAGGCCCATCTCGAGGTCCTCGTCGATCAGGCGGGTGTAGAAGGCGGTGTACTCCTTGGTGGTGAAGGCGTTCATGTCGCCGCCCACCGCCTCGATGTCCTCGGCGATGGAGTGGGCGCTGCGGGTCTCGGGGCCCTTGAACAGCAGGTGCTCCAGGAAGTGCGAGGCCCCGGCCTCGGCCGGGGTCTCGTCGCGACTGCCGGCGTCGACCCAGAAGCCGATCGTCACCGAGTGCGCGTCGGGCATCGCCTCGGTGACGACCTGCATTCCGTTGTCGAGCGTGTCGGCTCGAATGGTGTCCTGCGGCATTTAGCGCGAACGCCGGCGGTCGCGATCGCGGTTGCGACGGGGTGCCTCGCCGCCGGCGCCCTCGGGGCGCCCTGCGACCTCAGCGGGACCGAGGTCGCCGAACTTCTCCTTGGCCTGGGCGTCGAACTGGTCCTCGAAGCTGACGAACTCACGGTCGTCTGCCGGCTTCTCGGCCGCCGGCGCGCGGTCCCTCGACCGTTCGGCCCGAGCCGGAGGTGCGTCGGAACCGCCGCTGGGAGCGTCACCGTCGTCGCCCACCGGCGACAGGGCGACCTTGCCCTGGGGGTCGATGTCGTCGACCCGCACGGTGATGTCGCTGCCCAGGGACACCACGTCCTCCACTCGGTCGACGCGCTTGCCGCGACCGAGCTTGGAGATGTGGAGCAGGCCGTCACGGCCGGGGAGGATGTTGACGAACGCCCCGAACTTGGTGATGTTGACCACCTTGCCGGTGTAGACATCGCCCACGTTGGCCCGGGGCGGATCGAGGATCTGCTCAATCCGCTTCTGGGCCTCGGTGACGGCCACGCCGTCCTTGGAGCCGATGGTGACGGTGCCGACCACGCCGTTGTCGTCGACGTTGATGTCGGCGCCGGTCTCCTGCTGGATGGTGTTGATGACCTTGCCCTTGGGCCCGATGACCTCGCCGATCTTGTCCATCGGGATCTCAAAGCTGATGATCTTCGGTGCCGTCTCACGGACCTCGGAGCGGGGCGTCGAGATGGCCTCGTTCATCACGGCCAGCACCTGGAGGCGGGCGTCGCGGGCCTGGGTAAGGGCGGCGGCCAGCACGTCGGCCGGGATGCCGGCGATCTTGGTGTCGAGCTGGAGGGCGGTCACGAACTCGGCCGTGCCCGCCACCTTGAAGTCCATGTCGCCGAACGCGTCCTCGGCGCCCAGGATGTCGGTGAGGGTCGTGTACTTGCCCTCGGCGAACACCAGGCCCATGGCGATGCCGGCCACCGGCGCCTTGATCGGCACGCCGGCGTCCATCAGGGACAGGGTCGACCCGCAGACCGACGCCATCGACGTGGAGCCGTTGGACGACATGCAGTCGGAGACGGCGCGCAGCGTGTAGGGAAACTCCTCGACCGGGGGGACGACGGGCAGCAGGGCCCGCTCGGCCAGCAGGCCGTGGCCGATCTCCCGGCGCTTGGGCCCCCGCATGAACCCGGTCTCGCCGGTGGCGAAGGGGGCCATGTTGTAGTGGTGCATGTAGCGCTTGGAGTCGTCGATGCCGATGGTGTCGAGCATCTGCTCCATGCGGGGCATACCGAGCGTGGCGACGGTGAGGACCTGGGTCTCGCCCCGCTGGAACAGGCCGGAGCCGTGGGCGGTGGGAATGAGGCCGATCTCGGCCGAGAGGGGCCGGATGTCGGTGGGGCCACGACCGTCGATGCGCATGCCGTCCTCGACGATGCGCTTGCGCACGATCTTCTTCTGCAGCGACTTCACCGCGGCCTTGACCTGCTTGGCCTGGCCCTCGAACTCCTCGCCCAGCTGGGCCAGGATGGCCGCAGTGGCCGCGTCGGTGGCCGCGTTGCGCTCGGCCTTGGCCACGATGGTGGAGGCCTCGGTGACCGGTCCGGTGCCGACCGCCACCACCCGCTCCCAGACCTCGTCGGAGTAGTCGACCTGGGTCTCGAATGAGATGGCCGGCTTGGCGCCGTGCTTGGCCACCAGCTCGAGCTGCATGTCGATCGACGCCTTGATCGGGCCCTTGGCCGCCTCCAGGCCGGCGGCGATGACCTCCTCGGTCACCTTCGGCGCGCCGTCCTCGTAGTACGACCAGGCGTCCTCGGTGCCGCCGGCCTCGACCATCATGATGGCGATGTCGCCATCCCCCAGCGCCCGTCCGGCGACCACCAGCTCGAAGGTCGACAGGTCGCCTTCCTGGTAGGTCGGGTGGGGCACCCAGGTACCGTCGGTGGTGAACGCCATCCGCACTGCGCCGATGGGGCCCTCGAAGGGGATGCCCGAGAGCATGAGGGCGGCCGAGGCGCCGTTGATGGCCAGCACGTCGTGGGGGTTCTCCTGGTCAGCGCCCAGGATGGTGGCCACAATGTGGACCTCGTTGCGGAAGCCGTCGGGGAACGACGGGCGCAGGGGCCGGTCGATCAGGCGGCAGGTGAGGATTGCCTGGTCGGTGGCCCGACCCTCCCGGCGGAAGAACGAGCCGGGGATCTTGCCGGCTGCGTACATGCGCTCCTCGACGTCGACGGTGAGGGGGAAGAAGTCGACTCCCTCACGGACGCCCTTTGATGCGCAGGCGGTGACCAGGACGACGGTGTCGCCGATGCGGGCCACCACCGAGCCGTTGGCCAGCTGGGCCAGCTTGCCGGCCTCGAAGGAAAGGGTCTTGCCGGTGTCCGCAATCGGACCCGACACGGAAACGGGTTCCGTCATGTGTAACTCCTTGTCTGTTTGTCAGACCGGAGCGGCGACGGCCAGTTCCCAGTTGTCGGCCACCCGGACTGCATGCCCGAGGGACCCGCGACTGGCAGCTGACTCTTGCGCCGTCCTGTCTGTTAGTGGTGAAAACTGGAACGAGCGGCCCGCAGGGCCGCTCGTCGGGTACTTCGTTAGCGCCGGAGGCCGAGGCGGGCGATAAGCGCCCGGTACCGCTCGACGTCGTTGGCCTTGGTGTAGTCGAGCAGGCGCCGGCGACGACCGACCAGCATGAGCAGGCCCCGCCGGCTGTGGTGGTCCTTCTTGTGGGCCTTGAGGTGCTCGGTGAGGTGGTTGATGCGCTCGGTGAGGATGGCAACCTGCACCTCGGGCGAGCCCGTGTCAGTCTCGTGGAGCCGGTATTCGCCGATGGTGGCGGTCTTGTTCGGCATTGCTGAAGCGCTACCTCATCTTTTAGGATGGAGAAACCGGGATGGAGAAACCGCGGTAGGAAAGAACCGAGGACGCGCCTGAGCGGTCGCAAAGACGCTGCCACGATGGTACCAGCCCGGTACGGTCGCTCCGTGAGCGAAGCACGAGAGCTAGTCGTCAGCAGGAGCTGTCGCATCCCGCTCGATGAGCTGGAGTGGCGGTTCAGCTCGTCCGGCGGCCCGGGCGGCCAGCACGCCAACACCTCGAACACCAAGGCCGAGGTCCGATTCGACGTGGTGACCTCCCCCTCGCTCGGGCCCCGCCAGCGGGCTCGCCTGCTCGAACGTCTCGGGCCGCTGGTCAGGGTGGTGGCCTCCGACGAGCGGTCCCAGGCCCGCAACCGCGACCTGGCTCTGGAGCGACTGGCGGCGCGGCTGGCCGAGGGCCTGCGGATCGAGACCGTCCGGGTGCCCACCCGGCCCCGAAAGTCCGCCTCCCTCAACCGCCTGGACGACAAGCGCCGGCGGTCGGAGACCAAGCGCCTGCGCGGCCGTCCGGGCGCCGACTGACGGTCGAAGACGGAAATCGCTCAAGAACTGGCCGGCCGCATCGGATGCCGCCCGGCGCTCCGTGGACGGCCAGCCCACCGACGACATGGCCGCCGTCGTCGTGCGGGTGCCACCTGCGTAAGCCTCGCAACGGACGCGCCGAGGGCGAGGATCTTTCGGCTCAGTACCCCAGGCGGTCCAGGGACTTGGGCCGGCGCTGCCAGTCGGGATCGACCTTGACCACCAGCTCGATGTAGGCGCCCTCCCGCAGCTGGGCCCGCACCGCTTGGCCGACCTGCTTCAACACCAAGCCGCCCTTGCCGATCACGATGCCCTTCTGGGAGTCGCGCTCGACGATGATCTCCACCCGGATGCGGGGCCACTCGTACTCCGTGACCCGGCAGGCGATCGAGTGCGGCAGCTCCTCGCGCACGACGGCCAACAGCTGCTCGCGCACCAGCTCGGCCACCCACACCTCGTCGGGCTGATCGGTGACCATCTCCTCGGGGTAGTACTGCGGGCCTTCGGGCAGGCGGGCGACGATGGCGGTGACGAGCTCGTCGACCCCCTCGCCGGTGAGGGCGGAGATCGGGAAGTACTCACCCAGCCCCAGCCCACCGGCTCTGGTCAGCTGGGCCAGCACCTGGGTCCGTTCGGCGATGTCGACCTTGTTGACCACGCAGATGGAGTCCTTGGCCAGGCGGCTGGCTACGAACCTGTCACCTTTGCCGAGCGGAGCGGTGGCGTCGATGACGAAGCACACGACGTCGACGCCCGAGGAAGCGGCCTCGGCGGTGGCGTTCAGGCGTTGGCCCATGGTGGTGCGGGGCTTGTGGATGCCGGGCGTGTCGACGAAGACCACCTGGGCGTCGGGTCTCGTCAGCACCCCGCGGATCTCGGTGCGGGTGGTCTGGGGCGACGCAGCCACAATGCTGATCTTCTCGCCGAGAATGGCGTTCAGCAGAGTGGACTTCCCCACGTTGGGCCGACCCACGAAGGTGGCGAAGCCGGACTTCACTTCCGCTCCAACGCCTCGCCCGTCGTCATTCGGATGTGGACGCTCATGACGGTTTGTGGAACTGCTCCAACAGCTCCCGTTCCCGCTGCTCCATCGCCTCCGCCTCCTGGTTGTCGACGTGGTCCATGCCCAGGATGTGCAGGATCCCGTGTACAACGAGCAGTGCCATCTCGTCGTCGTAGGTGCCGGCGTGCGCCGGCGCGTTCCGGGCCGCCACCGCCGGGCACACCACCACGTCGCCCAGCAGGCTCGGGGGGTCGGAGGACTCGAGGTCGACGCCGGTACCGGGGCCGAGAGAGTCGGGCGACCGCCCGCCCTCGACCACGTCGTCGTCGTCGATCGGGAAGGCCAGCACGTCGGTGGGGCCTTCCTTGCCGAGGAAGCGCTTGTTGAGCTCGGCCATTGCGTCCTCGTCGACGAAGAGCATGGACAGCTCCGAGTCGGCCTTTACGCCCTGGGCGGCCAGGACGGCCTTGGCCAACCGCACCAGGCGCAGGGCGTCGACCGGCTCGGCCGACTGCTCGTCGGCGGCGAACACCTCGACGGTCATGATGAGGGTGCCGCTCTCTCGTAGGCGTCGACGATCTGCTGGACGATGCGGTGGCGGACCACGTCCTTCGACGTGAGGTGCACGAAGCTCAAGCCGTCGATGTCGGTGAGGATCTTCTCGAGGCCGAGCAGGCCGCTGCGGCCGGCCTGGAGGTCGACCTGGGTGACGTCGCCGGTCACGACCGCCCGGGAGCCGAAGCCGATGCGGGTGAGGAACATCTTCATCTGCTCGGGCGTGGTGTTCTGGGCCTCGTCGAGGATGAGGAAGCTGTCGTTCAGGGTCCGGCCCCGCATGTAGGCCAGCGGGGCTACCTCGATGGTCTCGCCCTCGAGCAGGCGCTTGGCTCCCTCCGGGCCGAGCATGTCGTAGAGGGCGTCGTAGAGAGGGCGCAGATAGGGGTCGACCTTGGCCAGGACGTCGCCGGGCAGGAAGCCCAGCCGCTCCCCCGCCTCCACCGCCGGGCGGGTGAGGATGATGCGGCTGACCGTGTGAGCCTGGAGGGCCTGCACGGCGAGGGCCACGGCCAGGTAGGACTTACCGGTACCGGCAGGGCCGATGCCGAAGGTGACGGTGCTGGCGGCGATGGCGTCGACGTAGCGGCGCTGGCCGCTGGTCTTGGGGCGCACCGTACGGCCCCGGGAGGAGCGCAGCACCTCAGCGGCAAGAACCTCTGAGGGTCGCTCGTCGGCCTTGATCATGTCGATGGTGCGGCCGACGTCGGCGGCATCCAGGCGCTGGCCCCGCTGCAGGAGCACGACCAGCTCTTCGAAGAGGTGGCCCACCCGGTCGGCGTACTCACCGCTGATGCTGATCTCGTTGCCCCGCACCAGAATCTCGGCGCCACCGAAGGCGTGCTCGATCAGGCGCAGCAACTCATCGCGTTCGCCCAGGAGATCCACCATGAGGTGGTTGCCGGGCACGAGGATCTTGATCTGGGTCGGGGACACGGGTGCGTTCACCCCTCAGGCTACCCGGGCTGGGAGGCGGCCCGGGCATTCACCCCGGCGGCCACCCCATGGGCCGCCCGCCCACCACGTGCATGTGCAGATGGGCGACAGAGTTCTGGGCGTCCTCGCCCACGTTGAACACCAGCCGGTAGCCCCGCTCGGCAAGGCCTTCGCCGCGAGCCACCTCCTGGGCGGTGCCCATCATCTCGGCCAGCAGGTCGGCGTGATCGGGGGTGACCGTGTCAGCCGAGACCACGTGCTCCCGGGGCACGACCAGCACGTGGACGGGCAGGGCGGGCTTGACGTCGCGGAAGGCGTACGTGCGCTCGGTGGATGCCACCTCCTCCGAGGGCAGCTCGCCGGCGACGATGCGGCAGAAGATGCAATCGCTCATGCCGGCACAACGCTAGCCACCCGCTGCGAGCCATCCGCCGAGTGTGCAATGTTCCGTCCCAGAGCCACAACATTGCACACTCGGTGGCTGGGACGGCTGTACTGGCGGGCCATTGACGGGTTGGAGAACATTGAGCGGTGGGCGGCCGCCGCCCGGGCCCGGGAGGCGGCCGACGCCCGGGTGCGGGAGCGCTGGCTGCGGTCTCAGGCCGAGGAGGAGTCCAGCCTGGCCGGTGTGCTCCTGGCCCTGGCCGAGCGCCGGGAGACCGTGGTGCTGGCCACTGTCTCCGGCCGCCGCCACCGCGGGATGGTGACCGGCGTGGGGGTGGACTTCGTGGCGTTCGAGGTCCTGGCCGGCACGCCGACGCTCCTGGCCCTGGCCGCGCTGGGCGACGTCAGAGTGGCGGAGGACGGGGTGCGACCGAGGTCGGCTTCCAGGCAGGCGACGACGGGCGACCCTGCCGGGCGGGGCGCGCTGGGTGTGCGCCTGGGCGACGTGTTGGCCCAGGCCGCCGGCC
Organism: Acidimicrobiales bacterium; assembly: GCA_038214685.1. GTDB lineage: Bacteria > Actinomycetota > Acidimicrobiia > Acidimicrobiales > AC-14 > CADCTB01. Next base: position 10,336 of record JBBQRO010000003.1, on the reverse strand, counting down.
AGCGGCCGCGGATCTCCCTGCAGGCCGGCGTGGCCTCGGTGGTGGGCGAGCTACGGGCAATGGGCAGCGACGTCCTGACGGTGCGCCCCGACGGCGGCGCCGGCACGGTCTACGTGGGGTTGGCGTCGTTGTCCGAGGTTTCCTTCTTGGCCTCGGGGTAGAGATGCTCGAGGTCCCCGGGCGTGATGCGGGAGGCCGTGATGAAGCTCTCGACCTCCGCTTCCTGGAGGCGGATCACCCGGCCGAACTTGTAGGCCGGCAGTTCGCTCTCATCGATCAGGCGGTACAGCGTGCGGACGGTGACGCCCAACCGGCGGGCGGCCTCCCCCGTGCTCATCCAGCGAATGTCGTCGTCTGACATGGCGGGCAGCGTAGCCGGAGTCGGCGTTCCTTGTAGTTCCTCATGAGATTTCATGCGTACACCGTACGGAGGGCGCACTCGCCGGCAGTTTCTCGGAAATCTTCCGTTCAGGCCTTGTGAAGTTCCACGGTCTTTCATACGCTCACGCTCGGCACTGGGTTGGTGCCGGCGGGGCGGAAGGCGGAGGCGAGGAAGATGGCGCAGCAGGTGGGCACGGTTTCGCAGCGGGCGGCGCCGGAACAGAGCGCTGGCGGAGCCGAGCGCCCGGCCCGCTCCGTGCGCTGCCGGCGGGGCCTCCCGGGCAGCCGGGCGGTGGTGGGCGGGTTGTTGGTGGCCGCGGCGGCGGTCGGCCTGTTCGCATCGGCCAGCCGCTCCGGTGAGGGCCCCCGCCACTCCTATGTCGTGGCCCGCCAAGAGCTGCCGGCGGGCACCCGGCTTCAGCCCTCCGACCTGGAGCTGGCGCCCATGGAGCTGGCGCCGGCACTCCGGGCCCGGGTGTTCGAGCGCGCCCAGCCGCTGGTGGGCGCCACCCTGCTCGCGCCGTTGGGCCCCGGGGAGCTGGTGCAGTCCGGCGCGGTCGTAGCCCGGGCCGGCGACGCCGCAAGTCGTGAGCTGACGTTCACTCTCGAGCGGGGCCGGGTCGCCCCGGGCATCAAGCAGGGCGAACGGGCCGACCTGCTCGCCACCTACGGCACGGGCGTCGAGGCTTTCACGGTCGTCGTCGTGCGCCAGGCCCTGCTCGTGGTCATCGAGCGGCCCCGCACGTCGGTGGGCGACGCCGGGCCGACCACCCTCACCGTCGCCGTCGACGATCCGGCCGACGCTCTGGCGTTGGCCCACGCCATCCAGCTCAGCAAGGTCACCATCGTGCGAGCCACGGGCGCTCCACCGATGCCGGCCGTGCCGCCCACCTACCGCGTGGGCCGCACCTGATGGCGGCCGAGCGCTTCGTCGTCCTCGGCCTGGCGCCCGCTCGCTCGGTGTGGTTCCGGTCGGTCGGGCTGTGGGCCAACAGCGGGGCGCTGCCCGCCGAGTTCGTCCGCTGCATCTCGGCCGAGGAGGTGCGGGCCCGCCTGGCGTCGGGGCGGGCGTTCTCGGCCCTTATCGCCGACGCCGGCCTTCCGGCCGTCGACCGCGATCTGGTGGCCGCGGCGCGCAGCGGCGGCTGCGCCGTCCTCATCGTCGACGACGGCCGGGCCATGCGCGACTGGCTGGAGCTGGGAGCGGCCCGGGTCCTTCCGCCCACCTTCGGACGCGATGAACTGGTGGCCGCGCTCACGTCGAGCTCGCATCCGGTCCGCCGGGGCGACGCCGACGCCGCCGAGCTCCTCACCCGCCCGGCTCCCGCCGCCTGGCGCGGCGCGGTGGCCGCCCTCACCGGCTCCGGTGGCACCGGCGTGTCCACCGCGGCCATTGCCCTCACCCAGTCCCTGGCCGACGACGTGCGCCACGGCGGCATGGTCCTCCTGGCCGATCTGCGCCTGCGCGCCGAGCACGCCGTGCTCCACGACGCCGGCGACGTCCTCCCGTGCGTGCAGGAACTGGTGGAGGCCCATCGGTCCGGCCGACCGACGGCCGACGACGTGCGGGCGCTCGCGTTCGCCGTCCCCGACCGCCGCTATCACGTGCTGCTCGGCCTCCGCCGGGCCCGCCACTGGCCGGCGATACGCCCACAGGCCTTCGAGGCCGCCTTCGACTCCCTGCGGCGGGCGTGGGGCATCGTCGTCTGCGACATCGACCCCGACCTCGAAGGTGAGGACGACGCCGGGTCGATCGACATCGAGGAGCGCAACGTCATGGCCCGCACCGCGGCGGCCCAGGCCGACGTGGTCTTCGCCGTCGGCCTCCCCGAGCTCAAGGGCGTCCACTCGCTGGTTCGGGTGCTCGAGGAGCTGATCGCCTTCGGCACCGATGCGGCCCGGATCGTGCCGGTGATCAACCGGGCCCCCCGCTCAGCCCGCGCCCGGGCAGGGCTGGCCGCCGCCCTGGCCGAGCTCACCGCCCCGTTTGCCGGCGGGCGGCTCATGAACCCTGTCCACCTCCCGGAGCGCAGCAACGTCGAGGCCGACCTGCACGACGGCGCCCGGCTTCCCTCCGCCCTCGGGGCGCCGCTGGCCGGCGCCTTCCGGGCCCTGCTCGACCGCCCCCGGCTCGACCCGGCCACAACCGAGCCCGAGCCCGTCAAACCCGGCACGCTCGGGCACTGGGCCGAAGAGGCGCTCGGATGACGGCCGCATGGGCCGGGGAGGCCTCGCCACTGCAGGACATCGAGCGCCGGGTGCAGGCCCGGGCCAAGGACACGTCGCTCGACCTGGCCGGCGAAGGCGGACAGGCCAAGCTCCGGTCGCTCATCGCCGAGGAGGTCGCAGCCTGGTCCGACGCCTACAAGCGCGGCCTGCGGGCCTTCGATTTGGCCGACCCCGATGTGGTGGCCGAGCGGGCCTACCGCAACCTCGCCGGCTACGGGCCCTTGGAGCCTCTCCTGGCGGATGACGACGTGTGGGAAATCATGGTGAACGCCCCGGATCAAATCTTCGTGAAGCGGCATCGCGGCTCCAGCGGGTACCACGACGAGGCGTTCAACGACGATGACCACGTCGTCCGCACCCTGACCAAGATCCTCGACGAGGCGGCGGGATCGCACCGCAAGCTCGACCCGGCCGAGGGGCTGCAGGACGCCCAGCTCGACACCGGTGCACGTCTGCACATCGTGCACGGCGACATAGGTCGCGACGGGCATCTCCTGGTGAACATCCGGAAGTTCACCGGTATTGCCTACCGGAGCCTCGACGAGCTGGTCGACCGCGACATGCTCGACACCCGGGTCGCGGCGTTCCTCCGCGCCTGCGTGCGAGCCCGCCTGTCGATCATCTTCTCCGGATCGCCGGGGTGCGGCAAGACCACCCTGCTCTCGTGCTGTGCGGCCGAGCTCGACCCCACGCTGCGAGTGGTCGTCGCCGAGGAGGTTTTCGAGGCCGACCTGCCGCTGCCCAACGTGGCATCGATGCAGACCCGCCCCGCCCGCCCCGACCGACGCGAGGTCGACCTGCGCCGGCTCGTCTCGGGGTTCCTCCGCATGGCACCCGACATCGCCGTCGTCGGCGAGGTGCGCGACCGCGAGGCGCTGCCGCTGCTTCTCACGTTGTCCTCAGGAGTCAAGGGCTACACCACCATCCACGCCGGCTCGGCCCGTCAAGCCCTCACCCGCCTGCGCTTCATATGCCAGCTGGCCGACTCGAACCAGCTTCCGATGACCGCTCTGAGCTCCCTGGTGAGCGAGGCGGTCGATGTCGTCGTGCACTGCAGCCGGGTGAAGGGCCAGCCGCGGGTGACTGAGGTGATTGCCGTCGAAGAGCCCCAAACCGGGCCCGACGCAGTTCAGTTCACCGCCACCGAACTGTTCAGCCGGACCCGACCCGACGAGGCGCTGGCGTGGAGCGGCAACCTGCCGCTCCGGGCGGGGCGGGCCCTGGAGGAAGCCGGGTACGACCTCCACGACCTGCTCGACGGCGGCGGAACGCGCATCCGCACTGTGCGCGCCGTCGGCGCCGGCGAAGCGATCGCCGCCCCGACTCCGCCAGCGGGTCGCCGCACCACGAGAAAGCGCCTGGTCCCATGAACGCCGGCGCGCCGCTCCAGCCGCTCGTGATCGCCCTCGTCGGTGCCTACGGCGTGTTCCTCCTCTACACGGCGCTGGCCTTCAGGTGGAGCGGGCTGGGCTTCGGAGCCAGTCGGCTGCGCTCGGAGCCTCGCTTCCGGGCCACGGCTGAACAGTGGCTGGCCCAGGCCGGCCTTGAAGGAGTGGGCCCCGCCCAATTCCTCACCGTGATGGTCGTGCTGTTCGGCGTCGGCGTCGGCCTCACCTTCGCAACCCTCGGTGGGGCCCTCCCCGCCCTGGCCGTCGGCGCCTTCGCCGCCACTTATCCGGCGGCGTCCTATCGGGCGCGGCGCCAGCAGCGGCGGGCCCGGGCCGCTGAGAGCTGGCCCAGGATGATCGAGGAGATCGCCCTGCTCGCCGGCTCGCTCGGCCGCTCGATCCCCCAGGCCCTCTTCGAGGTGGGCCGGGGAAGTCCCGAGGAGATGCGCCCCGCATTCGCCGCCGCCCACCGGCAGTGGCTGATCAGCACTGACTTCGAGCGCAGCGTCGGCGTGCTCAAGGCCAGCCTGGCCGACGCCACCGCCGACGCCGCGTGCGAGACCCTGCTCGTCGCCCACGAGGTCGGTGGCACCGACGTGCAGCGCCGCCTCACCGCCCTCGTCGAGGATCGGGTGGCCGACCTCCAGGGCCGTAAGGACGCGCGCGCCCGCCAGGCCGGCGCCCGCTTCGCTCGACGATTCGTCCTCTTCGTGCCGGTCGGCATGGCCCTCGTCGGGCTGTCGATCGCCGGGGGCCACGACGCCTACCGCTCGGCCGAGGGCCAGCTCGCCGCCCTCGCCGCCATCGCCATGGTCGTCGCCTGCTGGCTGTGGTCCGGCCGCATCATGCGCCTGCCCGAGGAAGAACGGGTGTTCCATGCCTGACGTCGACGCAGGCCGGCTGGCCGTGCTGTGCGGGCTCGCCCTGTGGGTTGGCATGACGCTCGTGCTCTCCCAGATGCGCTGGTTCTCACGTCCGCCCCTGGTCGAGCGGTTGCGGCCCTACAGCCCAGCCGGCATGGGCGGCAGCCCGAAGCGGGGCGCCATCCTCTCCGTCGAGTCGTTCCGCGACGTCATCCGGCCCCTCTGCCGCACCCTGGGCGAGCGCCTGGCCCGTCTCTTCGGCGTCAGCGAGGAGCTCGGCACCCGGCTGGCTCGCATTCACTCCACCGACGACGTGACGGGGTTCCGGGTCCGCCAGGTGGGCTGGTGTGTGGCCGGCTTCGGCGCCGGGACACTGCTGGCGATCGCCCTGGGCCCGCCGCCGCCGATCGCCCTCCTGTTCGTCCTCAGTGGGCCGCTGCTCGGGTTCCTCGTGCCCGAGCAGCAGGTGGCCTCCGCATCCGATGCATGGCGGCGCCGGCTCAACCTGGAGCTGCCCGTCGTCGCCGAGCAGCTGGCCATGCTGCTGTCGGCCGGCTATTCCCTGGGCGGGGCGTTGAACCGGCTGGCCTCCCGGGGCGGCGGCAACGTGGCCAGGGATCTGTCCCGCGTGTGCGGGCGCATCCGCCAGGGTCTCTCCGAGATCGAGGCCCTCCGGGAGTGGGCCGAGGTGGCCGACGTCGAGGCGCTGCACCGCCTCCTACCCATCCTGGGCCTCAACCGGGAGGCGTCGGACCTCGGCCGGCTCATCTCCGAGGAGGCCCGTTCCATCCGCAAGGACACCCAGCGCCGCTTGATCGAGACGGCCGAGCGCCGCGCGCAGCAGGTGTGGATCCCCGTCACGGTGGCCGCCCTGGTCCCCGGGGTGATCTTCCTCGCCGTCCCTTTCATGGAGGCGCTCCGCCTCTTCGCCGCACCGTGACCACCTCTCACCCACAACAGAAGCCGCAACGAAAGGAGCACTGATGGAACTGTCCCTGCGGGGATTCGTGTGGATCAGCAGCCTGATCCGATCACTTTCCGGGAAGAACGAGGCCGGCGAAGGGGTGATTTCCACCGCCATCGCCGTACTGATCATGGCCGCCCTCGGCGCGGTCATGTGGGTGGGGTTCCAGGCCATCTGGGGCAATGCCAGCACCCAGACCACCAACCAGATCAACCAGATCGGGGCCACCGGGCCGTAGGCGGATTCGGCCGGAGCCGGGAGCCCGGGTGAACGAGCGGGGCGGAGGGCCGATCTCCGTGTGGATCGGCTTCTCCGTCTTCCTCGTGATGCTGCTGTTCGCCGTCCAGGTGCTCTTCAACCTGTACGCCGCCTCAGTGGTGACCGCCGTCTCCTACGACGCGGCCCGGCGGGTGGCGGGGAGCGACGGCGGGACGTCGTACATGGCCGAGGCCGAGGAGCAGGCGCGGCAGAACCTCGGCCGCTACGGCAGCCGCGTCACCTTCGACTGGAGCGCCACCAGCGCCGAGGAGGTGGTGCTGCGGGTGCGGTCCGACAATCCGAGCGTCCTGTTGCCGGTGCTGGCCGGCCCCGCTGCGCTCGACCGCCTCGATCGAACCATCCGGGTGCGGGTGGAGCGGTTCCGGTGAGGCGCGCCCGCCGGCCAACGCGGATGCGGCGGACCGAGTCCGGGCAGGCGGGCATCGAGGTGCTTCCCTTCGGCCTGCTCACCTTCGTGGTCGGCGCCCTGCTGGTGGCCAATGTCTGGGCCGTCATCGACGCCAAGCTCGCCGTTTCCGCCGCCGCACGCGAGGCCACCCGGGCCTTCGCGGAGGCCCCCGCCGACGCCGACCCGCTCACCCTGGCCGGCGCCGCCGCCCGCGCCGCCATCGCCGGCGCCGGCCGCGACCCGGCCCAACTGGTGCTCACCCCGCTGGATGCCCTCTTCGCCCGCTGTGAGACGGTCCGATTCGAGGCCAGTTACCGGATTCCCGCCATCAGGGTCCCCTGGGTCGGCGGGTTCGGCTCCGGCTTCACCGCCACCGCCCGCCATGCCGAGGTGGTCGACCCCTACCGCACCGGCGTGCCCCGCACCGTCAACGGCTGTGTCCCGACCCCATGACCCGATGACCACCGGCCGCGGAGGTCGACGCGAACGGGGCAGCACGCTCCTGCTCTTCCCGGCTGCGCTACTGATCATGATGGCCTTGGCCGCCATGACCGTGGACAGCTCCATCGCCTTCCTGGCCCAGCGCCAGCTGTTCAACGCCACCGCGGCGGCAGCCAACGACGCCGCCGCCGAGGCCGTGTCTGACAGCTCCTTCTACCGGGACAACCGTATCGAGCTCTCCACATCGGCGGTAGAGGCCATCGCCATCGGCCGCGTCCTCCAACTGGTCGACCAGGCCCGGCATCACGGTCTGATCGTGGATGCCGAAGCATTCCCGCCGGCCGTCGCCGGCTGCGCATGGACGGTCACGGTGACCGCCACATCTAGCGTCGACGAGCTCTTCGGAAGAGCTATGCCGGGTTCGAGCGGGCAGGTCGCGGTGCGGGCCCATTCCGTGGCCTCGCCGCGCCAGTCGTCCGATGCGTGCTGAAACAGCTTGAAATATCTTTTTCGCTAGGATATCCTACGTATGATGTCGGAACGTACCTCGATAACCACCGATGCCGTCGGGCGGCGGGTCATGGCCAAGGGCGCAGCCAACGCCCAGGAGGCAACGCTCCTGGCGCGTGAAGCCGAGCTGCTGGAGGCGGCCCGCCATCCCGGTGTCGTCGAGCTGGTCGGGGTCGACGGGCACGGCGTCGGGTCGATCCTGCTCACCACCCACGTCGACGGTCCTTCCCTGGCCCAGGCCGGTCGCCTCCCTCTCGAGGAGAGTGCAGGGCTGCTGGCCGCACTGGCGGCCACGCTGGCCGATCTTCACGAGCTCGGCCTGGTGCACGGGGCCATATCGCCGGACCACGTGATCGTCGGGCCGGCGGGGCGGCCGGTCCTGTGTGGCCTGTCCTGTGGCGGAAGGACCGGTCAGCCGCTTGGGCCTTCTCCGCTGGTGCCGAAGGCGTTCTCCGATCCGGCGAGGGCCGACGCCGCCGTGCTCAGCCCGGCGTTCGACGTCTTCGGCCTCGGTGCCCTCGCCGCCGTTCTGGCGCCCGATGCTCCGGCGGGTCACGTCCTGGCCAGAGTGGCCGCCGAGGCCAGGGCCGAGGATGTCTCCGCCCGTCCCTCGGCGCGGGCCCTCGCCGACGTGCTCCAGCGGGAGGTCCCGTCCGCCCAGTTGCCGCGCCGCCTCTCCTCCCCGCAACCGGAGCGCCCGACCCGGGTCGCCACTGACCCGCTCGCCGCGTTGCGGCGCCAGGGTTCCGGCCTGGGAGCCCGGCGGCCCAATCGACCGCGCGCCGGGGTCCTCGTCGCGTCGGTGGCGGCGGTCGCCGTGGTGGGAGCCGCAGTGGTGCTTGCCGGTTCGTTGCGTCCGCCGGCACCAAACCCGGCCAACGAGCTCGGGGCGCCGGTCGTGGCGCCCACTCCGGATCCGCTCCCTCCTGATCCGCTCCCTCCTGAGGTCCGACCCGGCCCGACCACGACCCGGGCCGGGTCGGCCTCCAGCGCAACGTCGATCACCGCTGTCACCGGGCCGCCGGCCACCGTCGTCGCCCGGCCCCGCGAGTGTCCGCCGGCCACGTCGGTGCTGCAGGCCGATGTCGACGGTGACGGCTGCCCGGAATCGCTGCGGTACGCCGGCGGGGTCCTCGAATCCGGGGGGCTCCGCTGGGCCCTTGGCCAGGCCGGCGACCAGGTGGCCACCGGCGACTGGGCCTGTCAGGGCACCCGCACCCTCGCCCTCTTCCGCCCGAACACGGGAGAGGTGTTCCGCTTCGACGGGTGGGCCGATCCCGGCCGCGACCTGCAGGCCGCAGCCGTGGCCCGGGTGCCGGGAGGCCAGGCCCTCCGAGCCGCCGACGTCGACCGCGACGGCTGCCACGAGGCGGTCATCGAGCGAGCCACCGGCCCCGCCGAGGTCCTCCGCCTGTCGGGGGTCCGGCCGTGACCGGCCCGGGAGGCCGGCCCGGGAGGCCGGTCCGGGAGGTACTCACGGGGAGGTACTCACGGGGCGGGACGTACTCACGGGGCGGGAGCCCCGTGACCGGCCGGCGGGTGGGCGGCGCCACCGTGTGGGTGATGGGGCTCGCCCTGGCCGCAGTCGCCCTGCACAGTGCCGGTGGCGGCGCCCTGGCTCCTCCTGCGCTTACCGAGCCCGGTCAGTGGGCGGGCTGGATCGAGGCCCGGGACCCCATCGTCGCCGCCTTCAGCCTCCTCCGTCTCCTGGCCATCGGGTGCCTCTGGTATGTCGTCACCGTCACCCTGGTCGGTGTGGCACTGCGCATGGTCGGCGCCACGTCTCTCGTGCGCGTCACTGACCGGCTGACCATCGGGCCCCTGCGGCGGATGCTGGCCGGCAGTGTCAGCCTCGGCCTGGCTGCGTCGGGCGTGGTCGCGGTGGCCGGGCCCGCCCTCCGGGCGCCCGTCCTCGCCCAGACCGCCACGACCTCGCTTCCAACCTCCACATTGCCCCCGACCTCGGCCGTCACTCCCGCCACCGTCACCATGCACCGCCTCGGCCCCTCCGACCTTCCGCCACCGCCGGCTACGGCGCCCGCGCCCCAGGTAGTCCCGGTGACGGCGGCGTCGGCTGAGCGGTGGACGGTGAAATCGGGCGAGTGCTTCTGGTCGATCGCCGAGAGGGTCCTGGCCGAACGCTGGGACCGGGCGCCCCGCGACGCCGAGATCGTGCCCTTCTGGATAAGCCTGATCGACGCCAACCGTGACCGGCTCCTCCATCGCGAGAACCCGGATCTGATCGCCCCGGGCCAGGTGTTCACCGTTCCGGCGCCGTAGGTGGCGCCATGGCCCGCGTACACTCAACGCCGATGGCGACTGACCTGTCCTGGGGCGCACCGCTCACCGAGGACGACCTGGCCCAGATGCCCGACGACGGCCACCGGTACGAGCTCGTCGACGGCGTGCTGCTGGTGAGCCCGTCTCCGAAGCTCGGGCATCAGAGGTGCGTCGGGAACGTCTTCGTCCTCCTTCATGGCGCCAGACAGCCAGAGCACGAGGTCCTCGTTGCCCCATTCGACGTTCGGCTCTCCCCGACCACCGTGGTCATACCCGACGTCCTGGTGGCGTGGAAGGTCGACCTGACCCCGGCCCGTCTGGAGAAGGCGCCCCTCCTTGCCGTTGAGGTCCGCTCGCCGAGCACCGCCCTGATCGACCAGGGGACCAAGCGGCTGGTCTACGAGGCGGCCGGCGTGCCCGCCTACTGGATGGTCGACCCCGACGTGCCCAGCCTCACGGTCCTGCACCTGCAGGACGGCTGCTACGTCGAACATGCCGTTGCCGCCGGCGAGGAGGCCTACGCCGCCACCTTCCCGTTCCCCGTCACCGTGATACCCGCCCGGCTGCTCGATTCCTAGCGGTCCGCCCCGGCGGCCGCCGGGCGCCCCTCGGC
>JBBQRO010000002.1:0-71195 GCA_038214685.1 Acidimicrobiales bacterium | reverse complement strand
GCGCTGCTGGACCCAGACGACCAGCCAGTCGATGAGGACGACCGCGACGAACAGCATGGACACGGCCCACAGCGCCGTCGTCGAACCGCCGGCGACGCCCCGGTCCAGCCCGGTGCGTACCAGGGCCGGGCCGGCGAGGACGGCCAGGGCGTCGAGGACGACGAGGACCAGCCCCAGGACGAGGGGAAGGCGGTACGGGCGCAGGAACCGGCCCAGGCTGAAGTGGGGATCCGGCTCGGACTCCCGGGTCACGTCGACCTCAGGCCGGTCGATGGTGGCCGGAAGGGCGGCGACGGCGGCCAGCAGCTCGGGCGTGGCCGACACCATGGCCATGCGGTCGCCACCAGGCATGCCGCCACCGCCACCGCCGGCCCAGGAGTCGCCGGCGCCGGCGACGTTGGCTCGGGCCCGGGCAACGGGGTTGCCGTCGCCGGCCGCGGCCCAGGCCGAGGGGGTGATCCCGCCGACCGGCGGGACATCGTCGTCCTCCTCCTCGGTAACCACGTCCTCGATGCCTGCCCCCGGCCCGGCGAGCAGCAGGCGGTACAGCCGGCAGCGGGCGAGGAGCTCCTCGTGGGTGCCGGTGTCGACCACTGCGCCGTCGTCGACCACGGCGATGCGGTCGGCCAGCCGCAGGGTGGACCGACGGTGGGCCACCACCAGGGTTGTGCGACCCTGCATCAGCCGGTGCAGGGTGGCGTGGATCTCCTCCTCGACCCGGGCGTCGATGGCCGACGTGGCGTCATCGAGCACGAGCACCCGGGGGTCGGTGAGCAGGGCCCGGGCCAGGGCCAGGCGCTGGCGCTGGCCCCCGGAAAGAGTCAGACCGCCTTCGCCCAGTCGGGTGTCGTAGCCCTCGGGCAGGGCGGCGACGAACTCATGCGCTTCGGCGGCGCGGGCCGCCGCCCGCACCTCATCGTCGGTGGCCTCGGGCCGGCCGTAGGCGATGTTGGCCCCGACGCTGTCGGAGAACAGGAACGACTCCTCGAACACCACCCCGATCTGGCGGCGGAGGGAGTCGAGGGTGACGTCGCGCACGTCGACGCCGTCGAGGCGGACTCGACCCGACTGCACCTCGTAGAAGCGGGGGAGCAGAAGCGAGACGGTGGACTTGCCCGAGCCCGACGGGCCGACCAGCGCCACCGTCTCCCCGGGGGCCACGGTGAGGGAGAAGCCCCGCAGGACCGGCTCGGACCGGAGGTACCCGAAGGTCACGTCGTCGAAGTCGATGCCGCCGGTGACCGCCGGCAGCGGGGCAGCGTCGGGGCGCTCGACGACCACCGGTGTCGAGTCGAGAAGCTCGAAGATCCTTTCGGCGCCGGCCCGGGCCTGCTGGGCCACCACAGTGAGGACCGACAGCATCCGCACCGGTCCGACCATCTGGAACAGATAGGTGGAGAAGGCGAGGAACGTCCCCAGGCTGATGCGGCCCCCGATGGCCAGCCACCCGCCGAAGGCCAGCACCGCCACCTGGCCGAGGGCGGGCACGGCCTGCAGCGCCGATCCGTAGCGGGCCTGGATGCGCAGCGCCCGCAGCCGGGAACCGAAGAGGTCCTCCGACGTCTCGGCCAGGCGTTGGAGCTCCCGGCTCTCCTGCCCAAAGCCCTTGACCACCCGGACGCCGGAGACGGCCTCGTCGACCACCCCGGCCACCTCGGCCGCCCGCTGTTGCGCGTCCCAAGACGCCGGGAACACCGTGTTGCGCAGGCGAATGGCAATCCAGAGGATGGCCGGGACCACCACCAGGGTCACCAGGGTGAGCAGCGGTGACAGGACGGCCATGACCCCGAGGGACAGGACGACCATGACCACGTTGCCGGTGGCCAGCGGGAGGAAGGCCAGAAGCGTGTGAATGAGGCCCACGTCAGCGCCGGCACGGGACACGAGCTGGCCGGTCTGGAAGTCGTCGTGGCGGGCGAAGTCGAGGCGCTGCAGGCGCTCGTAGATGGCGTTGCGCAGGTCGAACTGGACGCTCAAGGCCACCCGGCCGCCGACGAAGCGCCGCACGTGGGCCACCGCGAACTGGAAGACCCCGGCGGCCACCAGCAGGGCCAGCCACGGGGCGAGCGGCCGGCGGCGGCCGAGGATGACGTCGTCGATGATCACCTTCTGGACCACCGGGGTGAAGGCCGACACGGCAAGGCCTGCGACCGCGGCTCCGAAGGAGACGATCAGGTCCCGGCGGTGGGCCATGAGGAAGGGCCACAACCTGCGGATCCAGCCCCCGGACATGGCATGCAGCGTACGGTGGGCGCGTAGGGTCGTCCGATGTCCGGCGCTCCTGTTGACCCCCTCGCCGCCTGGGCTGCGCAGTGCCCCGACGGGGCGGCGGTTATCGGGGAGGGGGCGGTCATCACGTGGGCCGACCTCAACGCCCAGGTGAACCGGTTGGCCGGCGGCCTGGCCGCGTTGGGGATGGGGGCGGGGGAGCGGGCCGCGTGGTGCGGGCCGAACAGCGCCGAGGTCGTGGTGGCCATGCACGCCTGCCGCAAGCTGGGCCTGGTGGCCGTGCCTCTGCCGTACGGGTCCACCGCAGAGGAGCTCCGCCACGTGCTCGCCGACAGCGGGGCGGCGGCGGTGATGGTCGACGCCGCGTGTGCCTCCACCGTCGCCGGCGTGCTCCCCCGGTTGCCCGACGTGCGCCATGCGGTGTCGTTCGGGGGCCCGTACCCCGGCATGCACCGATGGGAGGAGGTGTCGGCCCTGGGCTCGACCGCCGAACCGGCCCCCGCCACCGACGCCGGCCGGGTGATGATCTACACCTCCGGCACGACGGGGCGGCCGAAGGGGGCGGTACGCAGCCCATCGGACCCGGTCCTGCGCAAGGCGATGATGGCCGAGCTGCGCTTCGGGCCGGCGGCCGGCGCCGGCCTGGAGGTCCACCTGGTGACCGGGCCGCTCTACCACGCCGGCCCCCACGCCTTCGCCCTGCTCGCCCACAGCGTGGGCGGTACGTTGATCGTCACCCGCACCTTCGACCCCGCCGAGTGGGCCCGGCTCGTCGGTGAGCACGGGGTGACGTCGGCCTTTGTCGCACCCATCCACCTGAAGCGGATTGTGGCCCTGCCCGATCGCGTGCTGGCCGCGGCCGACCTGTCGTCGTTGCGCTGCGTCGTCGTCAACGCCGCGCCGGTTCCCTTCCCCTTGAAGCAGGAGGTGGTGGCCAAGCTGGGCGCCGGCTTCCTGTACGAGGTCTACGGCTCCACCGAGCTGGGCATCGCCACCGTGCTGCGTCCCGAGGACCAGCTGGCAAAGCCGGGCTCGTGCGGGCGGCCCTATGGCGACATCGGCCTCACGGTGGTGGGAGTGGACGGGGCGGCGCAGGCCACCGGCGTGGCCGGGGAGGTCTTCGTGCGCACCTCCCAGGCCATCGACGGCTACCACGGCTCCACCGAGCCCATCGCCCGGCTGCCCGACGACCCGGCGTGGAAGTCGGTGGGCGACATCGGCTGGCTCGACGTCGACGGCTACCTCCACATCTGCGACCGCCGGACCGACATGGTCATCACCGGTGGCGTGAACGTGTACCCGGCCGAGGTCGAGGCCGTCCTGCACGCCCATCCCGCCGTGGCCGACGCCGCGGTGATCGGCGTCCCCGATGAGGAATGGGGCGAGCGGGTCCACGCCGTCGTGGTGGCCAGAGCGGGACGGGACCTCGACGTGGCCACCCTCGACGCCTTTGTGGCCGTCCGCCTGGCCGGCCCGAAGCGCCCTCGCTCCTGGGAGTTCCGCGCCAACCTGCCCCGCACCGAGAGCGGCAAGCTGCTCAAGCGGGTGCTGCGGGCCTCGGCGGCGGGCTCTTGACCGCGCCGTGCAACACGCGATGCGCCGGTAGCCTTCACGTGGTGCGTCGGCTGTCCTTTCTCGTCGTCAGCGTCGCCCTCCTGTTCACCGGCCTCGGCCCGGTCCCGGCGGCGGCCCAGGAGCCCCCCGCCCCCACCCCCGCCCTGACCACGCCGGTGTTCAGCATGCGCCGGGTGCCGGCGCTGCTGTCCCGGGTGGTGGCCGAGACCAACCTGCGCACCGACCTCGACCGGATCATGACCGACCCGGTGTACGGCGTGGCCCGGGACCGGTCCTGCCTGGTGGTGGCCGATCCGGGGGGCGGCACGGTCCATTACTCCCGGCAGGAGTCGCTCGGGCTCATCCCGGCGTCCACCCTGAAGCTCCTCACGACCGCCGCCGCTCTGGCCCAGCTCGGGCCCGACAAGCGGTTCACCACCGAGATCAGGGCCGCCATCGCCCCGGCCGACGGTGGCGTGGGCGACCTGTACATGGTCGGAGGCGGCGATCCCCTCCTGTCCAGCGCCGAGTTCGCGTCCGACGGGGGTTACCTGGGCCAGCCCCGCCGGTCGACCTCGATCGAGGCGCTGGCCGACAAGGTGGTGGCCACCGGAGTGCGCCGGGTCGGGCGCATCCTCGGCGACGAGAGCCGCTACGACACCCAGCGACTCGTGCCCAGCTGGAACCCCCGCTACATCGCCAACTTCGACATCAGCCCGCTGTCGGCGCTGGTCGTGAACAAGGCGTTCACCAGCGCCAGCCCGCCGGCGGTGGCCGTCTCGCCACCGGCCCATGCGGCCGGCGTGCTGGCCGGGCTCCTGCGGGCCCGGGGCGTCACCGTGGGCGAGGCCGGGGCGGCCCGCACGCCGCCCGGCGCCCCGCTGGTGACCTCGATCGACTCGGCGCCCCTGAGCGAGATCGCCGCCGAGATCCTCCAGAACAGCGACAACATGGCCGCCGAGATGCTGGTAAAGGAGATGGGCACCCGCCCGGGCAGTCCCGGCTCCACCGTGTCCGGCCTCAGCGCCATCGCCGAACGGCTGCGCCTGCTGGCCGGCGTCACGCCCGAGGAGATGGCCGTGGTCGACGGATCGGGCCTCGACCGGGGCGACAAGCTCACCTGTTCGGTGCTGCAACGGGTGGTGGCCCAGAGCCCCGGGGCCCTGGCCGCGGGCCTGCCGGTGGCCGGGCGCAACGGCACCCTGTTCCGCCGGTTCCTCGGCACGCCCGCCGCCGGGCGGGTATCGGCCAAGACCGGGTCACTCGAGGGCGTGGCCGGCCTGAGCGGGTTCGTGACCGGCCAGGGGAACCGGAACATCTCCTTCACCTTGCTGAGCAACGACCTCACCAGCGCCTCGGCGGGTGTCGGCCTGCAGGACCGCGTGGTGAACGTGCTGAGCGCCTACCCCCGGGGGCCGGCGGCCGATCAGCTGGCCCCCCGACCGGTCGTACCTCCGAGCGGGTGACCGAGCTGCCAATGTTCCCGCTGGGCAACGTGCTGTTCCCGTCGACCGCCGTCGGCCTGCACATCTTCGAGCCCCGCTACCGGGCCCTGGCCCGGCACTGCGTCGACGGAGACGGGCTGCTGGGCGTCGTCCTGATCGAGCGGGGGAGTGAGGTAGGCGGTGGCGACGTGCGCTTCGAGGTCGCCACCCGGGCCCGCATCGCCGACGCGGTGGAGCTCGACGACGGGCGGTGGGTCATGGTTGTGGTCGGGGAGGACCGGGTGCGGGTGCAGCGGTGGTTGGACGACGACCCCTATCCCCGGGCTGAGGTGGTCCCGTGCACCGAGCCGCCCGGTGGTGCCGACGCGGCGCCGCGACGCGATGAGCTCGAGGGACTGCTCCGCCGGGTGCTGGTCCAGAAGGCCGAGCTGGGCGAGGCGACCACCGATCTCGGCGTCGAATTGAGCGCCGACGCCGCCGTCGCCACCTGGCAGGCGGCCGGCGCCGCTCCCCTCGGGCCCCTCGACGCCCAGCGGGTACTGGGCACCGATGGGGTCGCGTCGCGGCTCGATCTGGTGCTCTCCCTCCTCGGCGAGGAGACGGCCGTGCTTGCGCAGCGGTTGGCCGGGCGATAGGAAGCACGTCATGGCCGGGCGGGAGACGCAGGACAAGCAGAAGAGGGCCACCAGGGACAGGAGCATTCCCGGCGAAGCCCAGGACATCCTCCAGCTGGTCATCGGCTATGCCAAGCAGGAGACGCTCGACCCGGTACGGAACCTCGGCCGCTTCCTCGGGTTCGGAATGGCCGGGGCCCTCCTCGGGAGCCTGGGTGCCGTCCTCCTGTTGCTGGGCGGGCTCCGGCTGCTGCAGACCGAGACGGGCTCGGCGTTCGACGGCAACCTCACGTTCATCCCGTACCTGCTGGTGCTGGTAGCCAGCGGCGGCATCGCCGCCGGCGCCTTGAAGGCCCGTGAACGCGGCCAGAGAAGGGACCGATCATGAGCCCTCCCCCCCCGTCCGACGGGCGCATCACCCGGGCCGACATCGAGGGCAAGCTCCGCGACATGCGGGGCGACGTCGAGGAGACCGCCGAGGAGGCCAAGGCTCCGATCATTGCCATCGCCGCTGGTGTCGTGGTAGCCGTCGTGCTGATCGCCTTCCTGCTGGGCAAGCGCCGGGGCCGGCGCCGGTCCACCGTCGTCGAGATCCGTCGGGTCTGATGCTCAAGTCGCTGGTCCGACTCGGTTTCGCACGGGGGATCGGCGGCTCGCGAGGCTGGCTGACCCTGGGCGTGGTTGCCGGCGGGCTGCAGCTGCTGCGCCGGTTGGCCAAACGCGAGCCCGAGGTCGTCTACCTCGAGGAGCTCCACCCGGGTCAGTCGGTGAGCATCCGCCACTTCCCCCGCGCCAGGTAGGCGGCCCGGGGAACGCGATGATGGAGGGGTGGACCCCTCCTTCGCCCCGGGCGACAAGGCGCTGCTGATCGACGCCAAGAGCCGGCGCTACCTCATCACCCTGGCCGAGGGCGGCCAGTTCCACACCCACGCCGGCGTCACGCCCCACGACTCCATCATCGGGCTGCCCGATGGCTCCACCATTCGGTCGCCTTCGGGGGCCCGGTACCTGGCCCTGCGCCCGACCCTCGCCGACTTCGTGCTGGCAATGCCCCGGGGCGCCCAGGTGATCTACCCCAAGGACCTCGGCCCGCTGCTCATCATGGCCGACGTGTTCCCCGGCGCCCGCATCCTCGAAGCCGGGGTGGGCTCCGGCGCCCTGTCGATGACGCTCCTTCGGGCCGGGGCCGAGGTGGTGGGCTATGAGCTGCGGGAGGATTTCGCAGCCAAGGCCCAGGCCAACGTGGCGTCGTTCCTGGGCCAGGGCTGTACTTACCGGGTTGAGCTGCGCGACGTTTACGAGGGCATCGACGAGTCCGGCCTCGACCGCATCCTGCTCGACCTTGCCGAGCCGTGGCGGGTGGTGAAGCACGCGCTCACTGCATTGCGCCCAGGCGGCATCCTGGTTTCCTACCTGCCCACCATCGGCCAGGTCGCCCAGCTGCGCGAGGCGCTCGACGGGGCGTCGTTCATGCTGGCCGAGACCATCGAGGTGCTACAGCGTTCGTGGCACGTCGAGGGCCAGTCGGTGCGCCCTGACCACCGCATGGTGGCCCATACCGGGTTCCTGACCTCAGCTCGGCGGCCGGCCGACCAGCCGCTGGGATGAACGACCTCGCCGACGTGACATGAACGGCCCGGGAGGCCGTTCCGGACACTCTGACGGCCCGGGAGGCCGTTCCGGACACTCTGACGAGGCGGGAGCCCCGTGAACGTCCTCGACCTGGTCATCGCCATCCTGATGGTCACGTCCATCGGCGGAGGGTGGCGGCTCGGACTGCTCACCGGCGCCACCTCGTGGGTCCTGTTGATCCAGTCGCTCGTGGTGGCGACCCTGGTCCTGCCCTCCGTCGCCACCACCCTGGGCGGCCAGGACCCCGGCCTGCGCCTGATGGTGGCGGTCCTGGTGTTCATCAGCGCCGGGTTCGCCGGCCAGCGGGCGGGCCTCGTCGTCGGGCGCCAGTTCCGGCGGGCCATGCTCCCCGAGGAGGGCCCGGCCCGGCGGTGGGACAAGGTGGCCGGGGCGGTGATGGCCCCCCTGGCCGTGGTCATGGGCATGTGGCTGCTCGTCCTGCCGCCGCTGGGCGAGGTCACGGGTTCGTTGTCCGGGCTCACCCGTGACTCGGCGCTGGCCCGGGCCATCGACGCCGCCTTCCCCGAGCCGCCGGAGACGTCGCAGGCTCTACGCCGCCTGACCGGCCCGGGCGGAGCGCCGCACGTGTTCAACGGCCTCATCCCCGCCCTCGACACCGGCCCGCCTCCCACGGCGTCCGGGCTGCGTCCCCAGGTCGTGGCCCGGGTGTCCGCCAGCACGGTCAAGGTCGAGGGCGTAGCCTGCCGCTTCCAACGAGACGGCAGCGGCTTCACCGTCGCTCCCGACCTGGTGGTCACCAACGCCCATGTGGTCGCCGGCCAGCGCCGCACCAACGTCGTGCGGCCCGACGGACGCCGCCTGCGCGCCGAGGTCGTCGTCTTCGACCCGGCACGCGACCTCGCCCTGCTCGATGTGCCTGGCCTCGACCAGGCGCCGCTTCCACTCGCCAACGGCAAACTGGGTACCACCGCCGGGGTGTTCGGTCATCCCGACGGCCAGACCGCGCTGGAGGTCTCTCCGGCCGCCATCCGCCAGCAGGTCAACGCCCTGGGTCGTGACCTCTACGAGGTGGGCGTCACCCGGCGTGCCGTCTACGTGCTGGCCGCCGATCTGGCCCCGGGTGACTCCGGCGGAGCGCTGGTGGACGTCGACGGAGCCGTCATCGGGGTGGCGTTCGCCATCTCCCGTGACAGTGCGAGTACGGCCTACGCCCTGGCCGTCTCCGAGCTCCGCGAGGTCCTGGCCGCCGAGCGCCGGGCTACAGCCGGCACCGGGCCCTGCCTCGGATAGAGATCCGGAGGGGCGTAGCCTGGTGGCCATGAGCGACGTGGCGAAGACCGACGACGAGTGGCGCCAGCAGCTGACGCCCGAGCAGTACGAAGTGCTCCGGCGCAAGGGCACCGAGCGGGCCGGCACGGGCAAGTACGCCTACTCCAAGGACGACGGCATGTACCGCTGCGCAGCCTGTGGCGCCGCCCTCTTCAGTTCCGACACCAAGTTCGAGTCGGGCACCGGCTGGCCCAGCTTCACTGCGCCGGCGGTGGCCGAGGCGGTGGAACTCCACGAGGACCGCAAGTTCGGCATGCGCCGCACCGAGGTGACCTGCCGGGCCTGCGGCGGCCACCTGGGCCACGTTTTCCCCGACGGGCCGGGCCCGACCGGAGAGCGCTACTGCATCAACAGCGTGTCCCTGGAACTCGAGCCCAAGACCGACTGAATCGCAACCGACTGATTGACTCGCCCGAGCGCAGCGAAGGGCGACTAGTCGACTTCGATGAAGATGCACTCGCCGGGGCACTCCTCGGCGGACTCGATGGTGCCGTCCTCCTGGCCCGCCGGCACGACGCCCAAGCCCTCGACGCCACCGGGGTCGCTGAACACCTTGCTGCCCTCTTTGACGTAGGCGAGCCCGTCGTCGAGCAGAGTGAAGACGTCGGGGGCGATCTCCTCGCAGAGGCCATCGCCGGTGCACAGATCCTGATCGATCCAGACCTTCATCGCCATGGGAGCCTCTTCCTTCTTCGATCGGGGGGGGTGCCCTCGGCAGGGCTGCCCTTACTAGGGCTACGCATTCAATTTACACGGAATCGGCCAGGAAAACCAGCTCATCGGGCTACCCTGGTTCGTAGAAGGCCCGGTGTACGGTGGTTCTTCGTTCGAGGGAGCCCGAGGAGGTGAGTCCGACGTCGAGTTCTGAGTACGAACGTCGGCTGTCAGCCTACGAGCAGCAGGTCGAGAGCCTGCTCGAGCAGGTCAAGTCACTGGAGGAGGAGGTCATCGGCCTCCGGCGGAAGCTGCAGGACGCGCCCAAGCGGGTGCGGACCCTGGAGGAGCGCCTGCTGGAGACCAAGGGGCAGCTGGCCCAGGCCACGTCGCAGAACGAGAAGCTCTCCTACACCCTGCGTGAGGCTCGCGACCACATCGCCGAGCTGCGCCGCGAAGTCGAGAAGCTCACCCAGCCGCCCTCGGCCTACGGTACCCTCCTGTCCCGCAACGACGACGGCACGGTCGACGTGTTCTCCGCCGGCCGCAAGATGCGCGTCGCCCTGCACCCCGAGCTGGAGGACATCGAGCTCACCCGGGGCCAGGAGGTCGTGCTCAACGAGTCGCTCAACGTGGTCCTGGCCCGCGCCGCCGAGCTGTCGGGTGAGGTCATCACCCTGAAGGAGCTGCTGGAGGACGGCCGCCGCGCCATCGTGGTCGGGCGGGCCGACGAGGAGCGGGTGGTCGAGCTGGCCGAGTCGCTCATGGGCGAGAAGCTGCGGGCCGGCGACTCCATCCTCATGGACTCCCGCACCGGGCTGCTGCTCGAGCGCCTGCCCCGCCCCGAGGTGGAGGAGCTGATCCTCGAAGAGGTGCCCGACGTCTCCTACGAGGACGTGGGCGGCCTCGACGACCAGATCGAGATGATCACCGATGCGGTCGAGCTGCCGTTCCTGCACCGCGACCTGTTCATCGAGCACAAGCTGCCGGCGCCCAAGGGCATCCTGCTCTACGGACCCCCGGGCTGTGGCAAGACCCTCATCGCCAAGGCGGTGGCCAACTCCCTGGCCCAGAAGGTCAGCCAGGTCACCGGTAACAAGGCGGCCCGCAGCTACTTCCTGAACATCAAGGGGCCCGAGCTGCTCAACAAGTACGTGGGGGAGACCGAGCGCCAGATCCGCCTGGTCTTCCAGCGGGCCCGGGAGAAGGCGGAGGAGGGCGTGCCCGTCATCGTCTTCTTCGACGAGATGGACTCGCTGTTCCGCACCCGGGGTACCGGCATCTCCTCCGACATGGAGGCCACGATCGTGCCCCAGCTCCTGGCCGAGATCGACGGCGTGGAGACGCTGAAGAACGTGATCGTCATCGGCGCCTCGAACCGCGAAGACCTCATCGACCCCGCCATCCTGCGCCCCGGCCGCCTCGACGTGAAGATCAAGATCGAGCGTCCCAACATCACCGCCGCCACCCAGATCTTCAGCCGGTACCTCACCTCTGACCTGCCCCTGGACGAAGGCGAGGTGACCAGCCTGGGCGGTGGCGACCGGGACAAGGCGGTCGCCTCCATGATCGAGACGACCGTGGCCGAGATGTACAAGGACGACGACGACAACCGCTTCCTCGAGGTCACCTACCAGAACGGTGACAAGGAGATCCTGTACTACAAGGACTTCTCGTCGGGCGCCATGATCGAGAACATCGTGCGCCGGGCGAAGAAGTTGGCCATCAAGCGGGTCATCGCCGGCCAGAGTCGGGGCATCCGCACCTCCGACCTCCTGGAGAGCATCAAGCAGGAGTACAAGGAGCACGAGGACCTGCCCAACACCACTAACCCGGACGACTGGGCCAAGATCTCGGGCAAGAAGGGCGAGAGGATCACCTACGTCCGCACCCTGATGTCCAAGGGCAAGGAAGCCACCGGGGGACGGGCCATCGAGCGTGTCGGTACCGGCCAGTACCTGTAGCCGTTCGGCTGCAGGGACGGGGTAGGGTCGCTCGCACCATGGCGATCAGGAAGGTCTGCG
The DNA here is from genome assembly GCA_038214685.1 of Acidimicrobiales bacterium. Taxonomy (GTDB): domain Bacteria; phylum Actinomycetota; class Acidimicrobiia; order Acidimicrobiales; family AC-14; genus CADCTB01. Next base: position 59,753 of record JBBQRO010000002.1, on the reverse strand, counting down.
GTCTCGAGACCGAGTACGGGATCATCCTGCGGGGCGCCGAATCCAACCCCATCACCGTCTCCTCCCTCCTGATCAACGCCTACGTCTCGGCCCTGGCCCGGCAGGCCAGCGGCACCAACAAGGTCGGATGGGACTTCGAGGACGAGTCGCCAGGGAAGGACGCCCGCGGCTTCGCCCGGGAGGGGGCCATGGCGCCCGAGATCGAGACCCACCTCGTGAACGCCGTGCTGACCAACGGCGCCCGGTACTACGTGGACCACGCCCATCCGGAGTACTCCTCGCCCGAGTGCTCCGACGCCCTGGAGGCCGTCCTCTGGGACAAGGCCGGCGAGCGCATCCTGGCCCGGTCGATCGAGGCCGCGGCCGAGATGCTCCCCGTCGGCCAGGAGATCGTGGTCTACAAGAACAACTCGGATCGCAAGGGCAACTCATACGGCTGCCACGAGAACTACCTCCTCGACCGAGCACTGCCCTTCGCCCGCCTGGCCGCCCAGATCACCCCCCACTTCGTGTCCCGCCAGATCTACACCGGCGCCGGCAAGGTGGGCAGCGAGGCGGCCGGCGTCGGCTCCGAGCGGGTGCCGTTCCAGCTCACCCAGCGGGCCGAGTTCTTTGAGGAGGAGGTCGGCCTCGAGACCACGCTCAAGCGCCCGCTGGTCAACACCCGCGACGAGCCGCATTCCGACTCCTCGAAGTACCGCCGGCTGCACGTCATCGTGGGCGACGCCAACCTGGCCGAGGTGTCCACCTTCCTCAAGGTCGGCGTCACCGCCCTGGTCCTGGCCATGATCGAGGACGACGAACTGGCCGGGCTCGACCTGACCCTGGCCGGCCCCGTGCTGGCCCACCGCACTGTGTCCTACGACCTTTCGTTGGCCACACCGCTGGAGCTGGCCGACGGCCGGCGCATGACCGCCCTGGAGATGCAGTGGGAGCTGCTCGACCGGGCCCGCAAGTACGCCGAGAACCGCGGCCTGGAAGCCGTGGGGGTCGATGTCGGCCGCCAGCTGCTCGACCGTTGGGAGGCCGTCCTCCACGCCCTGGAGACCGACCACCTGAGCCTGGCCGACCAGCTCGACTGGGTGGCCAAGTACCAGATGGTGTCAGGATTCCGCGATCGCCACCGGCTGGCGTGGACCGACCCCAAGCTGGCCGCCCTCGACCTGCAGTACCACGACGTGCGCCCAGGCCGGTCGCTGTACGAAAAGTGCGGCCTGGAGCGCCTCGTGTCGGAGGAGGCCGTCGCCTCCGCCATCACCAACCCCCCCACCACCACCCGGGCCTACTTCCGGGGCCGCTGCCTGCAGAAGTGGGCCGGCTCCATCGCCGCCGCCAACTGGGACTCTCTGGTCTTCGACCTCGGCACCGACCCGCTCCGGCGGGTTCCGATGATGGAACCGCTAAGAGGAACAGCCGCGCACGTCGATAGGTTGTTACAAGCATGTGAGACTCCGGCCCAGCTTCTCGAAGCGCTGGGGTCAACGTAGGAGGAAGCCAGTCATGGCAGAACGTGAACAGAAGAGGAAGCAGTCGACCACTCGCAGCGACGAGGTGGTCGAGGCTGTCCCCTCCCAAACCAAGCAGGGCGAGAAACTGAAGGCTGAGCTCGACGAGCTTTTGGACGAAATAGACGAAGTCCTCGAGGACAATGCCGAGGAATTTGTTCGTTCATATGTCCAGAAGGGTGGCGAATAGTCTAGCCTGAGACTGGCAACAGCGAGCTTGCGTATCGAACGTATGTTCGATAACATGAATGTATGAAATCTTGCAAGAAGTGTGGTGTCCTCAAGCCGCTGAGTGAGTTCCACAGGGCCGCCGCCATGAAGGATGGCCATAGGAACGACTGCAAAGTGTGCAATCTGCAAGCACAACATCAGCGGTACCTTGCTGATCCTGCTGTCATGAAAGCGCGGGTCAAGAAGTGGCAGGAGGAAAACCCTGAGCGCGTAAGGGCCTATCAACGTGCCCGCCGGCTCGATCCCGTGGTGAAGCGGCGAGAGCGGTCGGGTCACCTGATGCGCAAGTTCGGGATCACGATTGAGCAGTACGACGCCATGCTGGCGGCCCAGGGCGGCGGCTGTTTCATCTGTGGGCGGCCACCCCGGGAGGACATCTCCCTCCACGTCGATCACGACCATTCCACCGGTAAGGTCCGGGGCATCCTGTGTTTTTGCTGCAACAACGCCCTGGCTGATTTCCAGGAGAGCCCGGCGCTCCTCGCCAAGGCGGCGAGTTACATGACCGCCCACGACCCGGTCGTGCAGGAGGAGATCCAACTGGGTCGCCGGCGGGCGCTCAGCCTGGTCTGCGGCTGACGTTGCCGGCGAGCGGTGGGCTGGGCGGGGCGCGTCGGGTGATCGTCTACGGCGTGACCGGGTCGGGCAAGACCACGATGGCCGGGCGGATCAGCCGGGCGACGTCGCTTCCGTGGCACTCGGTCGATGACCTGACCTGGGAGCCCGGTTGGGTCGAGGTGCCGGGCCATGAGCAGCGCCGGCGGATCTCGGCGATCTGCGCCGGCGACGCGTGGATCCTGGATACCGCCTATGGGCGGTGGCTCGACGTCCCGCTGGGGCGAGCCGAGGTGATCGTGGCGCTGGACTATCCCCGGTGGTTCTCGCTGCAACGCCTGGTGCGCCGGACTGTGGCCCGGGCCGTCCTGAAGACGCCGATCTGCAACGGCAACCGTGAGTCGCTCAGGAACGCGTTCTCGAAGAACTCCCTGGTGGCATGGCACTTCCGGTCCTTCACAGGAAGGGTCGGCGCATCCAGCAGTGGATCGACCGGTCCGATGGGCCGACGGTGCTGCGGTTCACCAGCGCCCGGCAGGCCGAGAGATGGTTGGCCGACCTGCCAGCCGAGTGAAGGTCGGGAGCGGTGGAGGTCGCGCAGCGGGGTGATGCCAGCTCCCCGGCGCCGGCTCCCAGTGGTACTAGGCGTCGGAGAGGCCCTCCGGACCGGCCCAGAGCATGAACCACGAGGTCTGGAGCAGGGCGCTGAGCGCCGCCAGCCTGGTGCTCACCTTCTGGCTGCCGCCACCGCAGCGTCGTAGTCCGGCTGGTCCATCTGGTTCTGCACGTACTCGGTGTGGACGAGGCGCCCGTCGCCGTCGATGACGAAGAACGAGCGCTGGAGCGCCCGCCACTCCTTGATCAGCACCCCGTAGTCCCGGCCGAAGTCCTCACTGCGGTGAGATGACACCGCAGGATGGGCGACGCCGGCCGCCGCCGTCCAGCGGGCCAGGGCGAAGGGGAGGTCCATGCTGACCGTCAGGACCTTCGCTCCTGGGAAGAGGCCGTCGACCCGGCGGGTCTGGACGTCGCAGACGGGGGTGTCGACCGAATTGACTACGTTGAGCACCACCGTCGATCCAGCCAGGTCATGGAGGGCAACGGAACTCATCGTGGAGCCGTCGAAGTGGTCGAGGGTGAAGCGGGGTGCGGGGTCACCGGACCGCAGCATCCGCCCCACGACGGTCAGGGACTGCCCGTCCTCCTCCGCACCACCCACGCGCTCGTCCATGACCGCGGAGCATACCGACGTGACTCCACTAGATTCCCTCGGCGATGACCCTCCCGACCTTCGCCTCCGGCCAGGATCCCGGTCCCAGCTTCTCCGAGCTGCTGCGCCGCATGAACGGCGACCAACCGCTGCTGCGCAACACCGGGGCGGTGGAGATCACCCACGGCACGACCATCGTCGCCCTGCGCTACTCCGAGGGCGTGATCATGGCCGGCGACCGTCGGGCCACCGAGGGCTACAGCATCGCCTCGCGGGCCATCGACAAGGTCTTTCCGGCCGACGGGCACTCGGGCGTGGCCATCGCCGGGGCCGCGGGGCCGGCGGTGGAGATGGTCCGGCTGTTCCAGACCGAGCTCGAGCACTACGAGAAGGTCGAGGGCATGGCCCTGAGCCTCGAAGGCAAGGCCAACCAGCTCGGAGGCATGATCCGCCGCAACCTGCCCATGGCCATGGAGGGCCTGGCCGTCGTGCCCATCTACGCCGGCTACGACCTCCGCCGGCAGATCGGGCGCATCTTCAAGTACGACCTCACCGGTGGTCGCTACGAGGAGGGCGACTTCCACGCCACCGGCTCGGGCGGCCGCGACGCCCGGACCACCATCAAGCTGGGCTACCGCGACGGCCTCGACCGGGCCGAGGCCATCCAGCTGGCGGTCGAGGGTCTCTACCAGGCGGCCGACGAGGACTCGGCCACCGGCGGGCCCGACGTCGTGCGGGGTATCTACCCCACCGTCGCCACCATCACCGCCGAAGGTTTCGACCGGGTGGAGGACACCGAGGTGGCCCAGCGCTTTGGTGAGCTCCTCCAGCGCAAGACCGCCGAAGGGCACCCCCGATGAGCACCCGGTCGCCCCGGTTTGGTCGATTCGGGTACGGATATGACCGCGAAATACCCAATCCCAGCCAGGGGCACTCCCGATGAGCATGCCGTTCTACGTCGCGCCGGAACAGGTGATGAAGGACCGGGCGGACTACGCCCGGAAGGGCATCGCCCGGGGCCGGAGCCTGGCCGCCCTCAGCTACGACCAGGGCATCCTGGTCTGCGCCGAGAACCCGTCCCGCACCCTGCACAAGGTGGCGGAGATCTACGACCGGATCGCCTTCGCCGGCGTGGGCAAGTTCAGCGAGTTCGACTCGTTGCGCACCTCCGGCATCCGCCTGGCCGACATGAAGGGCTACACCTACTCCCGGGAGGACGTCGACGCCCGTTCCCTGGCCAACGCCTACGCCCAGCTCCTCGGCAACGTCTTCACCCACGAGATGAAGCCCATGGAGGTGGAGATCCTGGTGGCCGAGGTCGGGGCCGACAAGGACGCCGACCAGCTCTTCCGGATCTCCTACGAGGGCACGATCGTCGACGAGGAGGGTTCCACTGTCCTGGGTGGCGACGCCGATACCGTCAATGAGCGTTTGAAGGCCAATCTCACGGACACCCTCGACATGGGCGCCGCCCTGCGAGCAGCGGTCACCGCCCTGGCCGGCCCCGAGCGGGTGCTGGAGGCGGCCAACCTCGAGGTGGCGGTCCTGTCCCGCACGAAGGCCCGCCGGGCCTTCCGCCGCGTGCCGGAGGACGAGCTGACCCCTCTGCTGGCGACGCCCCCGGCCTGAGGCTGCTACTCCACCGCCGGAGCACGGCGCCGTCCGGCCCGAGGGCGACGACGGCCACCAGCCGGCCGGCTTCGGGCGGCAGTCACGACGTAGAACGCTGCGTTCTGGCCGGCCATCCTCAGGAAAGCCCCGGCCTGTCGCAGTTCCTTAGATGACCGCTACAGGCCCTTGCGCAGGGCGTTTGGCACCATCCGGACGGGGAACGGGTCGGTCGTCGTGTACACCTCGTCGCCGGCGACCCGGGCCTCCTCGACGTAGGTGCCATCGCGCAACCGGAGCACGGTGAGCGACGGCTCGTCCGGGTCGACCAGCCAGTAGGTCGGCACTCCCGCGCCCTGGAAGGCCAGGCGCTTCGTTCCCCGGTCGATCATGCGGGTGCTTCGTGAGGCGACCTCGACCACGAGGAGGGGCGGGCGCTCCAGGCGTCTGTCGCCGGTGGCGGCGACATCGCGGCGAAGGGCCACCATGACGTCGGGCTGGAGGAGGGTGTCAGGCCCGACGACCCAGTCGAACGGGGCCAGTAGCACCAGGTCGTCGGGCCCTTTGGCCTGACGGAGGAGGACGGCGAGCTCCAGGACGCAGGTCTGGTGGGCTGCGCCCGGGGCGGGAGTCACGATCAGGACTCCTTCGAGCAGCTCGTAGCGGTGGCCGTCGTCGGGGATGTCCCACACGTCCTGGACGGTGAGGGGGACGCCGAGAGGAAGCGCCATCAGAACGTCCGGGAGAAGAGAACGGCGGCGATGCCCAGGATGGCCCCCAGGACCAGCCACAGCGCCGGCGGCGCGCCGCGCTCGACAGTCTCCTCGGGCACGTCGAACGCCGACTCGACATCGTCGACCATGAGGATCTCCTGGGCCTCGGCCAAGTCCTCCTGATCGACGTAGACATAGACGGCGCCCACGGGGTAGAAGCTGTCGAGGTTGCCGCGAAGGTCGGTGACGATGCCCTCCGAGCCCAGGCGGGCGGCGATAACGCGGGCATGGAACGAGGTGCCCACCGTGGCCAAACGCACCATGCGCGTCTGTTGCATCGGGACCAACGGTAGCTTGGCCTTCTATGGAGCGGCGTATCTTCGGCCTCGAGAACGAGTACGGCGTCACCTGCACCCTCCGCGGCCAGCGCCGGCTCAGTCCCGACGAGGTCGCCCGCTACCTGTTCCGCCGGGTCGTCTCCTGGGGCCGGAGCAGCAATGTCTTTCTGGAGAACGGGGCCCGCCTCTACCTCGACGTCGGCAGCCACCCCGAGTACGCCACGCCGGAATGTGACTCGATCGAGGATCTCGTCGCCCACGACAAGGCCGGCGAGCGCATCCTCGAGAGCCTCCTGTCCAGCGCCGAGCAGCGGCTGCGGGAGGAGGGCATTCGCGGCATCGTCTACCTATTCAAAAACAACACCGATTCGGCGGGCAACTCCTACGGCTGCCACGAGAACTACCTGACCAGCCGCCGCGACGACTTCGGCCACTACGCCGAGGTGCTTATCCCGTTCTTCGTCAGCCGCCAGATTTACGCCGGCGCCGGCAAGGTGCTGAATACGGCTCGTGGGGCCACCTACTGCGTCAGCCAGCGAGCCGAGCACATCTGGGAGGGCGTCTCCTCCGCTACCACCCGGAGCCGGCCGATCATCAACACCCGCGACGAGCCCCACGCGGATGCGGAGCGGTTCCGGCGCCTCCACGTCATCGTGGGCGACTCCAACATGAGTGAGTACGCCACGTTCATCAAGATGGGCACCACCAGCATCCTGCTGCGCATGCTGGAGGACCCGGGCGTGGTCCTGCGGGACATGACCCTCGACAACCCCATCCGGGCCATCCGTGAGATCAGCCACGACATCACCTGCACCCGCAAGGTCCGCCTGGAGAATGGGCGGGAGCTGTCGGCCCTCGAAATTCAAGGCGAGTACCTGAGCCGGGCCCTGCGCTACTCCGAGACCCGGGGCCTGAGTCCTATCGAGGAGCAGGCCCTCAAGATGTGGGAGCACTGCCTCACCAAGATCGAGAACGACCCGCTCTCCCTCGACCGGGAATGCGACTGGGTCATCAAGTACAAGATGATCGAGGCCTACCGCGAACGCCACGGGCTGAGTCTCACCAGCCCCAAAGTGGCTCTGCTCGACCTCCAGTACCACGACGTCAACCGCAAGCGCGGCCTCTACTACCTGCTGCAGGACCGGGGCATGGTCGACCGGATCGTCGACGACGAGACCATCGACCGGGCCGTGACGACCCCGCCCCAGACCACCCGGGCCCGGCTGCGGGGGGAGTTCATCCGCAAGGCCAAGGAGCGCAAGCGGGACTACACCGTCGACTGGGTCCACCTGAAGCTCAACGACCAGGCCCAGCGCACCGTCCTGTGCAAGGACCCCTTTAAGTCCCGCGACGAGCGGGTGGAGAAGCTGATCGCCAGCCTGTGAGATTCACGACCTGCGTCGTGACCGGGATCACCTCGGAGCGGGAGGGGTTGCAGCGGCTCGTCCTGGACAACGGGCGGCGGGCCTACGTGCTGACGCAGCTGATCGGGCCGGTGGCGGTGGGCGACCGGGTGGTGGTGAACACCACGGCGGTGGATCTGGGGCTCGGTACGGGCGGATGGGACGTCGTGCACTGGAATCTCTCCCGCGACGCCTGGTCCCAGCCGGGAGGGGGACAGGAGATGAAGCTGCGCTACACCAGCCTGCAGGTCGACACCGGTGCGGCCGTCGACGGCGGTGGCGACCTGGGAGGTACCCCCGTCGTGGCCTGTGACCTCCACAGCCAGCTCCCCGCAGTGGCCGCAGCCTTTGTTGAGGCGGCACCGGGGCGGCGCCTCTCCTACGTGATGACCGACTCGGCTGCGCTGCCCCTGGCGCTGTCCGACCTCGTCGCCGACCTGGTCGACCGCGACCTGCTCGGCGAGACGATCACGTGCGGCCAGGCGTTCGGCGGTCAGCGGGAGGCGGTCAACCTGCACTCGGCCCTCGTCCTGGCCGCCGGCGACGCCATCGTGGTGGCTCCCGGGCCGGGGGTGGTCGGCACCGGCTCCCGCCTGGGTTTCGGCGGCCTGGAGGTGGCGGGGGTGATCGACGCCACCGCCAGGCTCGGTGGGCGGCCGATCGTGGCCGTGCGCTATTCCGGCTCCGACCCCCGGCCCCGGCACCGGGGCCGCAGCCACCACACCACCACTGCGCTGGAGCTGGCGTCCCATCCTGCGCTTGCGCCGGCGCCGCCCGAGGGGTGGGCCGGGCCCGACGTCGGCGGCGTGACGACGATGGGGCGCACCCAGGCCGAGGATCCCGAGTTCTTCCGGTACGCGGGGGCGGCGGGCCTGGCCGCCGCTCAGCTCCTTCTCGACGCCAGCTGAGCCAGGGCCTGCCGATCGTCGAAGCCCAGGGCCGCGGCGCCCTCAGTCAGTGGTGGCGGGGCGGATGCAGTAGGCGCAGACCGCGTCGCCGGCCATGGCGTGGGACGTGCGGGTGACCTCCACGTTCGGCCCCAAAACCCGGCGCAGCAGCGAAAGCTCCATGGCGCACACCACCGGATGGTGCTCGGCCACCCGGTGGATGGCGCAGTTGTTCTCGGTGAGCACCAGCGCGTCGCCGCCGGCCGGGGCCCACTCGGCCTGGTAGCCGGCCAGGTCGCGCAGGCGGGCCAGCTCGGCGACCTGGCCGGGCAGATCGCCGCAGGTGGCCAGGGCGGCCTGGTACTCCTCGACCTGCCTGTCGTTCCGACGGGCCAGGGCGCCGGCCAGCTCGTCGGGTGGCAGCTCGTCGATGAGGTCGAGGGCCAGGGCGTCGTAGCGACGGGGGAACAGCTCGCGGCCCGAGGCACTCAGCCGCCAGCCGGCGGGAGGGCGGCCGGAGCCGGACTGGGCGCAGGTCGCCTGCTCCACCAACCCGTCGGCTGCCAGGGCGGTGAGGTGACGCCGGACCCCCATGCCCGAGATGGCCATGTGCCGCGCCAGTTCGGAGACGGACACTCCCGGGTGCTTGCGGAGCAGGAGCAGGAGCCGGTGCCGGGAGCCCACCAGCCCCAAGGTTACCGGAGGATGAAGTTCTCGGCACCACGGTCCGGCCCTCGGCCCTCGGTCCGCCCCCGTAGCATCGGGACCATGCACCGGCTGGAGCGGTTGATCAACCTGGTCGCCGCCCTCCTGCACGCCGACCGGCCGCTCACCACCGAGGAGCTGCGCAACCGCCTACCCGGCTATGCCGAGGACCACGGCTCGTTCCGTCGGGCCTTCGAGCGCGACAAGGAGGCCCTGCGCGACCTGGGCATCCCGGTGGAGGTCGAACCGGTGGACGACGCCACCCAGCCCGGAGTGGTCGGTTACCGCATCCCCAAGGAGGCGTACTACCTCACCGACCCGGGCCTGGCGCCCGACGAGCTGGCTGCGCTGCACCTGGCCGCCTCGGCCGTGCGCCTCGACGGGGCCAGTGGAGTGGAGGCGCTGTGGAAGCTCGGCGGCGAGGTGGCCGAACAGGGCGGGTTCGCCAGCGGGAGCCCGGTCGCTGCGGTCGCCGCCCTCCCCGGGGCCGCCCATCTGGCCCCGGTCTTCGCCGCCATCTCCGTCCGACGGCGCATCGGCTTCACCTACCGCGACCGGGCCCGGCTGGTAGACCCCTGGCGGCTGTCGTTCCGAAGCGGGCACTGGTACCTGGCCGGCCTCGACCACGACGCGGGCGAGGAGCGCATGTTTCGTCTCGACCGGGTCTCCTCGGAGGTCGATCCGACCGGCGAGGAAGGGGCCTTCGAGCGACCCGCCCACGCCGGCGCCCAGCCCCCCCCGTGGCAGATGGGGGCCGAGGAGGCCCTGACCGCCCGGCTGTTGGTCGACGCCGGCCAGGCGACCTGGGCGGCCGGCCACGTGGGGCCGGAGGCGGTCGAGGCCTGGCGACCCGACGGGTCGGTGGTGCTGGCGGTGCGGGTGACCAACCGTCACGCGTTCCGCTCCTTCGTGCTCGGGTTTCTCGACCACGCCGAAGTGCTCGGGCCTCCCGAGCTGCGGGCCGAGATGGTGCATTGGTTGGAGAACCTGGCCAGGCCCGGAGGGCAGCGCGTGGCCCGAGCGGCCCCACGAGCGGACGATCCGTGCCGAAGTTGAGCGCAGACGATCGCCTGCAGCGCCTGCTGGCGCTCATCCCGTGGGTCGCGTCGCGCGACGGCCCCCGGGTCGACGACGTGTGCGCCCGGTTCGGTTGCACCCAGCCCGAGCTGATCGCCGACCTGGATCTGTTGTTCCTCTGCGGGCTCCATCCCTACACCCCCGACATGCTCATCGACGTCGACATCGCCGACGGGCGGGTCTGGATCCGCTACGCCGAGTACTTCGCCCGGCCCCTTCGGCTCACGCCGGCCGAGGGCCTGGCCCTACTGGCCGCGGGGCGCACGGTGCTGGCCACCTCGGGCGGCGACGACGGTGGCCCGCTTGGCCGGGGCCTCGACAAGCTGGCCGCGGCCATGGGCGTCGACGGAGCGGAGGCGGTGGCGATCGAGCTGGGGCCCGTCGCCGAGGATCTCCTGGGTACCCTGCGCGAGGCCGTTGCCACCTCCCGCCAGGTCGAGATCGACTACTACTCCTTCGGTCGCGACGACCGGGCCCGGCGGGTCATCGACCCCTACGCGGTGTTCTCGGCCGGCGGGCAGTGGTACGTGTCGGGCTGGTGCCACCGGGTCGACGACGAGCGGCTCTTCCGCGTCGACCGGGTCGCCACCGCCACCCTCCTGGAGTCCGGCTTCGACCGCCCGGCTGTCGCCCCCGAGCTCACTGCCTATCGGCCGGACGCCGCCGACCCACGGGTCACCCTCGAGCTGGATCCTTCGGCTCGTTGGGTGGCCGAGCAGTACCCGGTGGAGAAGGTGACCGAGGTCGACGGCGGCCGCCTGCGAGTGACCCTGGCCGCCAGCCAGCCGGCGTGGTTGGAGCGCCTGCTGCTCCGGCTGGGCCCCGACGCCACGGTGGTGGACGGCGACGGCGCCATGGCCGGCTCGGCCGCACGCCGACTGCTTGTGCGGTACCAGGGGTAGCCTCGTTCGTAGATGTCCATCGAAGACGATCCCGTCCTGTCCGAGGCCGCCCGCCCCGTCGCGGTCACCGACCCGCCCGAGGTGCAGGGAAAAACGCCATCGGGCCTGCGCAACGTGGTCGAGTGGGTGGTGATCGCCGCTGGCGCCCTCCTGGTGGCGTTCGTCATCAAGACGTTCCTGCTGCAGGCGTTCTACATCCCCTCCCTGTCGATGGCCCCGACTCTGAAGATCAACGACCGGGTGCTGGTCAACAAGCTCAGCTACGACCTGCACGAGGTGAACCGGGGCGATCTGATCGTCTTCGAAAGCCCGCCGAACGAGGGTTCGGACACCAAGGACCTGATCAAACGGGTCATCGGCCTGCCGGGCGAGACGGTGGAGAGTCGCGATGGCCGCATGGTGATCAACGGCCAGGTGCTCGACGAGCCGTACCTCGACGACGGCGTCCAGACCGGAGCGCTGGAGAAGACCACCATTCCTCCGGATCACGTTTGGGTCATGGGCGACAACCGGTCCAACTCCCGGGACAGCCGGTTCTTCGGCGCCATTCCCGAGTCGCTCATCATCGGGCGGGCCTTCGTGCGAGTGTGGCCGGTCACCGCCGTCGGCTTGCTCTAGGCCGACGCCGGCGGGCGGTCTGGACGGGGTAGGCCGCTGCCATCAGCCCGCCGGGGCGAGCTGGCTTTCCAGACGATCGGCCAGGCGACCGATGGCCTTTACGGCCTCGGAGTCGGGCGCAGTGTCGAGCACACAGCGCGATGCCCGGTCGGCGGCGGGGACAGCGGGGTCCTCGGGGATGGCCACGAGCAGCTCGCAGCCCCGCTCGGCGGCGAAGGCCTCCATGCGCTCGACGTCGGCCGGGCTGGTGGCCCGGTTGCCGAGGAAGGCGATGCGGGGGATGCCCAGCTCGATCGCCAGCTTGTGGGTGCGGTCGGCCGTCATCATCACCTTGGCCGTGGGCTGGACGACGACGAGCAACAGGTCGACGTAGCGCAGCGTGCCGCCGGCCCAGCTCAGGTGTTCGAGGCCGGCCTCCATGTCGGCGATCACGAACGTGCCGGGGAGGTCCTTCTCGATCCGCTCGATGAAGTCACGCACGGTGACATGGGCGGTACCCGTTCAGCCGGAGCCGGCCTTCTCGGCCATCGCCCCCAACAGAATGGTGACGCCGTCGGGGGCGGGCGTGCCGTACTCCTCGAGGAGCTGTGCCGGCGAGAGGCCTTCGGGCACCCGCCTGCGGGGCCCGGACTGGTCGAGGAACGGGCGCAGCGTGGCCGCCCCTTCCTCGCCGAGGCCGATGTTGGCACCGAGGTTGGGGTCGGAGTCGCAGTCGATGGCGATCACCCGATGGCCCCTTCGGGCGAGGGTGCGGGACAACACGGCGGAGGTGGTGGTCTTGCCCACCCCGCCCTTGCCGGAGATACCGAGGCGCATGCCCCGTAGCCTAGGGAATTACGGCAGCAGGCGGCGGATGGGGTCGACCCAGGTGTCGGGGTCGACCGGGTCGAGGGCGATGTCGGCACCAAGGGGCACCTGTTGGTCGGACGTGACCGCCGCCACCGGCAGGAAGCGCCCGCACGCCGCGGCCCGCAGCTCCATGACGAACTCCTTGCCGGTTTGGCCGGTGGCGTCGATGAGCACCACGCTGGGGATGATCGCCCCGCACATCTCGGGCTTGATGGAGTCGAAGGTCCGGGTGACGAACTGGCACTCCAGCAGGTGGCCCTGCAGCGCCCGGGTCCGTTCGTCGTCCATGCCGATGGTCAGCACGATCGAGGGGGGTAGGCCGGCACTGCGGCGGGCGCCACCGAATTCGGCGGTGTAGTCGGGCTCCTTGAACGGCTCGTCGGTGGAGTAGTCGCCCAGGAAGGCGTCGACCCCGGCCCGGGCGCTGATGACCCGACTGGCAGTCTCCGCGTCGACGGCCCAGACCTCCCACTGCACGATTCCCAAGGCGATCTCGGTGTAGGTGATGGCGTAGAGGAGGTCGGGATTGGTAGCCACCGGCGACATGCCCATGACCGAGAGCTCCAGGGCGATCTGCTCCCGAAGGTCGGTCTCCCTCGGCGGCGCCTCGTTGCGGATGGCGAAGACCTCCGGGGAGACCCGGAAGCACACCTGCCACCAGCCGTCGAGGAACAGGCAGTCGCCCTCGAGGTGGGACATGGGCCCGAACGCCGTGCGCGCCCCTTCGTGCACGAACGCGGCTATGACTTCCTTGTCTTCCACAAGTCCCAGGGTACCGGCAGTAGATACTGTCCGGGCATCGACGGGGCGTCGTGCGGGCGCCGGTCCGCAGAACTGCGCATGCCCCGGGTCAGTGTGGGAGAGGGGCCGCGGCGCAGAGGATGGCTGCGGCGGCTTTCCTCCGCACGCCGAAGTTCAGGCGGAAGACGGGGTCGCCGGACATGGCGTCGACGACCCCAACCTCGGTCCAGACTGCCGACTTGGTGGTGAGGACGACTTCGTTCCGAGGGACCTCGATGACCAGGTCCCCGACCGGCTGACGGCGTTCGCGGGTGTCGCGAAAGAGCATGATCCGCCGGTCGGTGACGATGACCCACACCTGTGGGGGCGCTGAGGAGCGCGTTGCGGCGAGCCCGACGGCGCCAAGCGCGAGAGACGCGGCGGCACTGACCGCCACGTCCTTCGCCACCCGCTTCGTCGCCCCGCCCTTGAGCAACGCGGTTTCGATCCCCCGGACCATCTCATCCCCATCGAGGACAGTCCCCATCTCGGACCGTGCCGTGTCCATCCTGGACATGCTTCCTCCCTCATCGCAGTCGCCGAACGCCTTCGCGCATTGTCGGCACGTCGGGCGCAGCGCTTGACGATGCGATTCGCGACCCGTCGCTTACGCCGGCACTTCACCCGCCATGACGACGTGCAGGCCGATGCCGGGGATCTCGAACTCCTCACTGACAACCTCGAAACCAGCCCGCCGGTAGAACCCGATGGCGGCCACTCGGGCGTTGCACCACAGCTCGCCGCCTCCGGTCGTGGCCACATGGGCTTCGCCCGCGACCAAGAGGTCGGCTCCGAACCCGGCGCCCCGCACATCGGCGTCGGTGGCCATGCCCCGCAGCCGCCACCCGGGACTCGGGCCGCCGGCCCGGTCCTCCCGATAGAGGGAGGCGATGCCCACCAGGCGCTCGCCGTCGAAGGCGCCCAGGTGGACGGTGCCGGCGTCGTGGTCGCCGGGATATGTCGTGTTGTCGAATGCCTGGCTCGGGCGCAGGACGCAATGGCGGAGGGGCCGGGTCTCCTCGGCGGTGATGGGCCGGATCAGGACAGGCTCGGCATCCATGCGGGGCGGGCGGCCTCGTAGGCGACGATCTCATCGGTATGGCGCAGGCTGAGGCCGATATCGTCGAGGCCCTCCAGGTAGCGCCAACGGGTGAAGTCGTCGAGCGGGAAGGTGGTGGAGATCCCGGCCGCCGGCGCCAGCATGGTGCGGGCCTCGACGTCGATGGTGATCACCACGGCCGGGTCGGCCTCGACTGCAGCCAGCAGGGCCTCACCCACCTCGGCGTTGACCTGGACCGGCAGGAGGCCGGCCTTGGTGCAGTTTGTGCGGAAGATGTCGGCGAAACTGGGGGAGACGACGGCGGCGAAGCCGTAGTCCTGCAGGGCCCACACCGCATGCTCCCGTGACGAGCCGGTGCCGAAGTTGGCCCCCGTCACCAGCACGGCGGCGCCCCGGTGGCGGGGCTGGTTGAGCACGAAGTCGGGGTCGGCCCGCCACTCGGCGAACAGGCCCTGCCCGAAGCCGGTGCGTTCCACCCGCTTGAGCCACTCCGAGGGGATGATCTGGTCGGTGTCGACGTCGGCCCGCCGCAGCGGGGCGGCGGTGCCGGTGATGAGACGAACAGGTTCCAAGGAGAGGGCCTTTCATAGGGGCCGCCGGCCGCAAGAGCCGCCGTAGGCGGCCCCCCCGGCTGGCGGCGGAAGGGTTCAGGGCGCAGGGTGGCCGGCTTTGCCGGTCGGCCGGAGCTCGATTGCCTCGCCGGAGCGCAGCGACGGCGACAGGATGTCCTCCGGTGTGGCGAAGCGGCCGGCCAGGGCAGTGGCGGCGGCGACGGCGGGGGAGACCAGGTGGGTGCGCCCGCCCCGGCCCTGGCGGCCCTCGAAGTTGCGGTTCGACGTGGATGCGCAGCGCTCCTGGGGCGCAAGCTGGTCGGGGTTCATGCCCAGGCACATCGAGCACCCGGCGGAGCGCCACTCGAAGCCGGCGGCGGTGAAGATCCGGTCGAGGCCCTCGGCCTCTGCGTCGGCCTTCACCCGCATGGATCCGGGGACCACCATGGCCCGCATCCCGGCGAACACGTGTCGGCCGTCGACCACGGCGGCGGCGGCCCGCAGATCCTCGATGCGGGAGTTGGTGCACGAGCCGATGAAGACAGTGTCGACGAGGATGTCGCGCATGGGTGTGCCCGCCTGCAACCCCATGTAGGTCAGGGCCCGGCGGGCCGACTCGGCCTGGGCGGCGTCGGTGATGCGGTCGGGGTCGGGAACGTCGCCGTCGATGGCCACCACCTGGGACGGGTTGGTGCCCCACGACACGTGCGGTCGCAGCGTGGTGGCGTCGACGACCACCTCCTTGTCGAACACCGCCCCGTCGTCGGTGGCCAGGCTGCGCCAGTGCTCCACGGCCCGGTCCCAGTCGGCGCCCGTCGGAGCGTGTGGGCGGCCCTCGATCCAATTGAAGGTGGTGTCGTCGGGCGCCACCATGCCGGCCCGGGCCCCGGCCTCGATCGACATGTTGCAGATTGTCATCCGACCCTCCATGGACATCGACCGGATGGTGGAGCCCCGGTACTCGATCACGTGGCCGACGCCGCCGCCGGTGCCGATGCGTCCGATCAGGGCCAGGATCACGTCCTTGGCCGTCACGCCGGCGGGCAGGGCTCCATCGATGGTGACCGCCATGTTCGCTGGGCGGCGCTGGGGGAGGGTCTGGGTGGCCAGGACGTGCTCGACCTCGCTGGTGCCGATGCCGAAGGCCAGCGCGCCGAAGGCCCCGTGGGTCGACGTGTGGCTGTCGCCGCACACGATGGTCATGCCCGGCTGCGTGAGCCCCAACTCGGGACCGATCACGTGGACGATTCCCTGGTTGGCGTGGCCCATGGGGTACAGGGTCACCCCGAACTCGGCGCAGTTGGCCGACAACGTCTCGATCTGCCTGGCCGAGACAGGGTCGGCCAGGGGCAGGTCGAGGCCGATGGTCGGCGTGTTGTGGTCCATGGTTGCGACGGTGAGGTCGGGGCGCCGCACGGATCGTCCGGCCAGGCGGAGGCCGTCGAACGCCTGGGGCGACGTCACCTCGTGGACCAGGTGTAGGTCGATGTAGAGGAGGTCGGGCTCCCCCTCGGCCCGGTGGACCACGTGGCTGTCCCAGAGCTTGTCGTTCAGGGTCCGGGGTTGCTGTCCCACATCATGAGACGGTAATCTCTCCATGTGGACACTGTAAGCCGGATCGGGGTGCTCGACAAGGCGATTTCCCTGCTCGATGCGGTGGAGGTCCGTCCCCTGACCCTCGCCGGCCTGGTCGAGGCCACGGGACTGTCGCGGGCCACCGCCCACCGGCTGGCCGTCGCCCTCGAAGTCCACGGCCTCCTCGGGCGCGACGGGACGGGGCGCTTCACCCTCGGGCCCCGGCTCACCGGGCTCGACCTCCCCGGCCTGGCCCGCCCCGCCCTCGAGGTGCTGCGCGACACCACCGGGGAGAGCGCGCAGCTCTACGTGCGCCGGGGCGACCGCCGCCTGTGCGTGGCCTCACTGGAGTCGCCCCACGGGTTGCGAACGATCGTGCCGGTGGGCATGTCGCTGCCGCTGGAGGTGGGATCGGCCGGCAAGATCCTACGAGCCGATCCCAGCACGATCGAGGCCGGGTGGGCCGAGAGCGTGGAGGAGCGGGAGCGGGGAGTGGCGTCGGTGAGCGCCCCCGTGCGCAACGCCGCCGGCGACGTGGTGGCCGCCGTCTCGGTGTCGGGCCCGATCGAGCGCACGACGCGGGCTCCCGGCCGACGGTACGCAGGTGCGGTCCTGGAGGCAGCCGCGGCCATTCAGCGGCAGACGTCCTCCGGCTCGGAACCGTCGGCCTGGACGCCGTCGTAGAGCATGGCCCACGGGGTGGGATTGAGCTGGCGGGGGTCGTCGGCCTCGGACTTGGTGACCAGGACCACGTAGAGCGAGGACGGCGACGACGGCGGCGGCCCCTCGGCGATGGGCCCGTAGTCACGGCTGACCTCCACGAACACGCAGATCGGGCTCACCGTGATCAGGCGGGACACGGTGGTGACCCGGTCTCCCGGAGGGTTCCGGTACCCGACCAGGCCGTTGGCCACGTCGGCCCGGAAGGCGTCGATCTGGTTCAGGAGCTCGGGCCCGGTATAGATCGACTGGAGGCGGTCGGCGACCTCGGTGGTGATCCGCCGCTCCTTGACCAGGATGCGCTGCAGGTCACCCATCACGCCGTCGAGGCCGGCCAGGACCCGATCCACGCTGGCGGCCTCTTCCGCGCCCTCGGCTCCTCGGACCGGCCCGATCGTGGCTGTCGGGGCGCCCTGCGACCCGCCGGACGAACACGCCGGGATCGCCATGGAGAACAGCACGGCCAGGAGGGCTTTTCGCATGCCGTTCAGCTTATCTCATGTTGTTCTGTTACGTCTCGATCTCGACAATCTCCACCTTGAGGTTGCCTCCGGGGGCCTGGTACTCCACCGTGTCGCCCTTGCGGTGACCCACCAGTGCCTGGCCCAGCGGTGACGCCGGCGACACCACGGCCACGTCGGACCGGCGTTCCTCGATGGAGCCGACCAGGAAGCGGTCGGCTTCGTCGTCGCCCTCGTAGCGCAGGGCCACGATGCTGCCGGCCGTTACCGTGTCGGAGGCCTGGCTGCCGTCGACGATCACCGCGTGGTCGACCAGGAACTGGAGCTGGCGGATCCGAGCCTCCATCCGGCCCTGGTCGTCGCGGGCGGCGTGGTAGTCGGCGTTCTCCTTGAGGTCGCCCAGTTCGCGGGCGGTCTCGATGGTCTGGGCGATGTCGACCCGTCCGCGGGTGGTCAGATCCTCCAGCTCGGCGCGCAGCCGCTCATAGGCCTCGGGCGAAAGGTGGGTCTCTGACATGGTCGAAGGCTACCGTGCCTCGTCCGGATCCTGACCTGAACCCGATTGCGCGGAGCGGGGTGGCCGGGCACACTGGAAGGACGCATGTCCCCCTCGGCCATTTCCGTACTCCTCTGAGCGAACGCCAGGCCGGCGTGTGCTCTCTACCGCCCATCCGGGCGGTTTTTCTTTTTCCGATGTCACTCTGAACAACTCTGAGACAGGATCACCAGTGGGCTACAAGATCGGCGTGATCGGCGGTGACGGCATCGGGCCGGAGGTCACCGCCGAGGCCTTGAAGGTCGTGCGCGCCGTCGGTGTCGACCTCGACACGGTCGACTACGACCTGGGCGGCGCCCGGTGGCTGCGTGACGGTGCCGTCCTTCCCGACGAGGTGCTCGAGGAGCTCCGGGGGCTGGATGCCATCCTCCTGGGCGCGGTGGGCGACCCGAGGGTGCCTCCCGGCCTGATCGAGCGGGGCCTGCTGCTGCGCATGCGCTTCGCCCTCGACCTCTACGTGAACCTGCGCCCCTTCGACGCCTTCTCCGTCGTTCGGGAGAACACCGAGGGCTCCTACGCCGGCGAGGGCGGTTTCCTGCGGAAGGGTACTGCGGCCGAGGTGGCCACCCAGGGGTCGGTGAACACCCGCATGGGCGTCGAGCGCTGCGTGCGCTTCGCCTTCGACCTGGCGCACATCCGGACGCGTCGCCACCTGACCCTGGTCCACAAGACCAACGTCCTGACCTTCGCCGGCGACCTCTGGCAGCGGACCTTCGACGAGGTGGCCGCCGAACACCCCGAGATCACCACCGCCTACTGCCACGTCGACGCCGCGTGCATCCACCTGGTGGAGGACCCGGCCCGCTTCGACGTCATCGTCACCGACAACCTCTTCGGTGACATCCTCACCGACCTGGCCGGCGCAGTGAGCGGCGGCATCGGCCTGGCCGCGTCGGCCAACCTCAATCCCGAGCGCACCGGTCCGTCATTGTTCGAGCCCGTCCACGGCTCGGCGCCCGACATCGCCGGCACGGGGCGGGCGAACCCACTCGCCGCCATCCGCTCCGCGGCCATGATGCTGGAGTTCCTGGGCGAGGCGTCGGCCGCCACCCGGGTGGCACAAGCGTGCACTGCGGTCAGCGGCCTCGCCGGTACAACTGTTGAGATCGGCGACGCCGTCGCAGAAAGGGTGTAGGGCGAATGCCACTGCAGAAGGTCGACAAGATCTGGATGGACGGGAAGCTCGTCAACTGGGACGACGCCACCGTGCACATCCTCACCCACACCATGCACTACGGCAGCGGCGTGTTCGAGGGCATCCGCGCCTACGCCACCAGCCAGGGGCCGGCGGTGTTCCGGCTCGCCGACCACATCGACCGGCTGTTCAACAGCGCCAAGGTGTACCTGATCGACATCCCCTACACAGCCGATCAGCTGGTGGAAGCGGTCAAGGAGACGGTGCGGGTCAACAACCTCGACTCCTGTTACATCCGTCCTCTGGTGTACCTGGGCTACGGCGAGATGGGGCTCAACCCGCTTCCGTGCCCGGTCAACGTGTCGATCGCCGTCTGGCCATGGGGCTCGTACCTCGGCGACGAGGGCGTCAAGCATGGCGTGCGCCTCAAGATCTCGACCTGGCAGCGCCACGACCCCAACGCGGTCCCGGTGGCGGCCAAGGGCGTCGGCATGTACGTGAACTCCTCCATGGCCAAGGTCGAGGCCCTCAAGGCCGGCTACGACGAGGCAATCCTGCTGTCGCCACAGGGCTATGTCAGCGAGTGCACGGGCGAGAACCTGTTCATCGTCAAGAACGGACGCCTGCTCACCCCGCCGGTCTCCGCCGGCGCGCTTGAAGGCATCACCCAGCACTCGGTCATGACCATCGCCAGGGACCTCGGCTACGACGTGGCCGAATGCAACCTGCTGCGCACCGACCTGTACCTGGCCGAGGAGGCGTTCCTCACCGGCACCGCCGCCGAGGTGGTGCCCATCCGCTCGGTCGACGACCGGGTGATCGGCGAGCCCGGCCCCATGACCAAGGCCATCCAGGAGATCTACTTTGCGACAGTGAGGGGCGAGGTCGACCAGTACAAGGACTGGCTCGACCTTGTCCGGAGCTGAGGTCCCCGAATCCCCTGTCAGATCGAGTAGGAGAGCACCATGGCTGCGCCCGATTACGTCCCCGTCGCCCAGGGCGACCGACCGCGGGCGTCGCTCGGCACGCCCGGCCACGGCGGCTGGACGGCCACCCGCCCCGGGGACCTCAGCAACCGCCAGCCGACCGGTGCCTACTTCGGCAACCAAGGCCCCGACCAGGGCTACGCCCTGGTCCTGGCCGCCCGGTTCCACGACCGCCTCCTGCTGACCGAGGGCACCGACGCCCACGACGTGGAGGCCGGCTGCCTGGGCGTGGGCCTGGCCCGGGCGTCGCTGTTCGGCCGGGCGCCCGTGATCCACGACCTGGAGCTGGCCTATGGACTGTGGGGCTACCTCGACTCGCCGCCGGCCGAGCTGGTGGCCTTCCGCACGCCCCTGTTCGCCGGCGCCTCCCACCACTACTGGGACCAGCGGGCGATCGTCGACCTCGTCCCCGAGGCCACGCTGCGCCTCACGCCTGCCGAGGTTCGCCGGCGGGTGGGGGAGTGGCGGGCACTGCTCAACCAATAGTGCCGTACCGGCCTCGGCAGAGACACACCGGGCTTCACCCGTGACGGTGGACCGGGTCGAGATCTCCTTCGCCGACGGGCTGGTGTTCGACGCCCTGGTAGCCGGCCCGGCCGACGGCGAGGTCGTGCTCCTCCTGCACGGCTTCCCGCAGTCCTCCGCCATCTGGCGGCCGCAGCTCGATGCCCTGGCCGCCGCCGGCTACCGGGCCGTGGCCCTCGACCAGCGGGGCTACTCGCCCCGGGCCCGACCCGCCGACGTGACGAGCTACCGCGTCGCCCATCTGGTCGACGACGTGCTGGGCGTGGCCAACTACCTGGGCGCCGACCGATTCTCCGTGGTCGGCCACGACTGGGGCGCAGTGGTGGCGTGGCACCTGGCCGCCCACCACGCCGAGCGGATCCGGACCCTCACCGCCCTCTCCGTGCCCCATCCGGTGGCGTTCGCCACCGCCCTGGCGTCACCGGCCGGTGATCAGCGCGACCGGTCGAGCTACGCCTCCTTTTTCCAGCAGGCCGACGTGGCTGAGGAGGCCCTCATGGCCGGTGGCCTGGCCGCCCTGTTGGAGGCATCCGGGTATCCGGGCGACATCGACGAGCGGGTGCTGTCCATGTCGGCGCCTGGAGCGCTCACCGCCGCCCTGAACTGGTACCGGGCCATCGACTTCAGCCTGTTCAGTGGCGTGGGCCGGATCACCGTGCCCACGCTCTACGTCTGGAGCACCGACGACCTGGCCCTCGGGCGCCACGGCGCCGAGGCCACCGCCTCCTACGTCGAAGGCCCCTACCGCTTCGAGATCCTCGAGGGCATCAGTCACTGGATCCCCGAGGAGGTGCCAGAGGCCCTCAATCGGCTTCTGTTGGGGCACCTGGCCCGGTGAACGACACCGGCAAGGTGATCCGCATCATCGTGACCGTGCTGGTGGCCTGCGCCGCCCTTTACGCCATCTGGCTGGCCCTGACCTTCGACTTCTGACCCGGTCGGCCAGAGGTCAGTAGGCCTTGGCCACCGTGGCGATCAGGTCGGGATCGGCCGAGGAGCCCGGGATGCCGCCGTCGGCCTGCTGCAGGCAGCGCACCGAGAGGGCGTCCTTGGCCAGGTCGACCTCGGACTCCCGGATCCGGTCCCAGGGCACCCGGGCGAAGCCGGTCTGGGCCGCCTGCCGTGTCTCTTCGACGTCGGCGGCGTCGACGGTGGCCGCCTCCCGGCGGTCGAGGGCCAGCCGGTGCAGGGCGGCCTGGATGTCGGTCAGCAGGTCGGCCACGCGGGCGCCCAGGCCATCGAGGGACACGGTGGACTTCTCCCCGGGCACGTCCCGGCGCACGAGCGTGACCGTGCCCGCAGCCAGGTCGCGAGGGCCCACCTCGATGCGCACGGGCACCCCTTTGAGCTCCCACTCGACGGCCCGTCGGCCGAAGCCGGTGTCGACCCGGTCGTCGAGATGGACCCGCACTCCGGCGCCCCGCAGCTCCGCGACCAGTTCCGCCGCCCGTGCCCCGGCGCCGTCCTCGTCGCGAACCAGCACCACGACGGCCTGAATAGGCGCCAGGGCGGGGGGGACGCGCAGGCCGGCGTCGTCGCCGTGGCCCATGACCAGGGCCCCGACCAGGCGGGTCGACACCCCCCACGACGTCTGCCAGGCGTGCTCGGACGTGCCGGTGGAGGACTGGAAGGAGATGTCGAACGCCTTGGCGAAGTTCTGCCCCAGGTCGTGGCTGGTGCCCATCTGCAAGGCCTTGCCGTCGCCCATCATGCCTTCGAGGGTGTAGGTGGTGACGGCCCCGGCGAATCGCTCGCGCTCGGTCTTGCGCCCCACCAGCACGGGCAATGCCATGACGTTCACCGCGAAGTCCTCGTAGACCTCGTGGAGGATGCGCAGGGCATAGGCCCGGGCGTCGTCCTCGGTGGCGTGGGCGGTGTGGCCCTCCTGCCAGAGAAACTCGGTGGTGCGCAGGAACACCCGGGGTCGCAGCTCCCAGCGCACGGCGTTGGCCCACTGGTTGATGAGCAGGGGCAGGTCGCGGTGGCTCTGCACCCATTTGGCGAAGAAGGAGTTGATGATCGTCTCGCTGGTTGGGCGGACGACGACGGGCTCCTCCAGCTCCTTGCCGCCGGCGTGGGTGACCACGGCCAGCTCGGGACTGAACCCCTCGACGTGCTCGGCTTCCTTCTTCAGGTAGGACTCGGGGATGAAGAGGGGGAAGTAGGCATTCTGAGCGCCGGCGTCCTTGATCCGGCGGTCGAGCTCGGCCTGCATGCGCTCCCAGATGGCGTAGCCGTAGGGGCGGATGACCATGGTGCCCCGGACCGGACCGTTGTCGGCCAGCTCGGCCTTGGCCACCACGTCCTGGTACCACTTGGGAAAGTCCTCGGACTTCGACGTCAATACCGCTTTGGCCATGGGGTGCCGAGGCTACCGTGAGCGCGGTGGCACCCCGGGTCCGTTTCTCTCCTGCGCCGACGGGCTACCTCCATCTGGGCGGCGCCCGCACCGCCCTCTTCAACTGGATGTTCGCCCGCCATGAGGGAGGCACGTTCGTCCTGCGCATCGAGGACACCGACGCCGCCCTGTCCCGCGACGAGCTCGTCGACGGCATCCAGCGCACGTTGCGCTGGCTCGGGATCGACTGGGACGAGGGGCCGCACCGCCAGTCGCAGCGGGCCGACGCCTACCGGGCCGCAGCCTCCCGGCTTTTCGCCGCCGGTCACGCCTACTTCTGCGACTGCTCCCGGGACGCAGTGCAGGCCCGGACCACGGGCGAGAGCGGCTATGACGGCTGGTGCCGTGACCGGGGCCTGGCCGCCGGCGTCCTCCGCTTCCGTGCGCCCGACGACGGCCAGACCGTCGTGCACGACGTGGTCCGGGGCGAGGTCACCTTCGAGCACACCACCATCGAGGACTTCGTCGTCCAACGCACCGACGGCTCGGCAGTCTTCCTCCTGGCCAACGCGGTCGACGACGCCGACATGGCCATCACCCATGTGATCCGGGGCGAGGACCTGCTGCCGTCCACCCCGAAGGTGCTGCTCATCCGCCGGGCCCTCGGTGTCGACGAGGTGCCCGTCTTCGCCCATCTGCCCCTGATCGTCAACGAGAAGCGCCAGAAGCTGTCCAAGCGCCGAGACGACGTGGCCGTGGAGGAGTTCCGGGAGCGGGGCTACCTGCCCGAAGCCATGCGCAACCACCTGGCCCTGCTGGGCTGGTCGCCTGGCGACGACCGGGAGGTCATGTCGATCGAGGACATGGTTGCCGAGTTCGAGCTGGCCGACGTGAAGGCGTCGCCGGCGTACTTCGATGTCAAGAAGCTCGACGCCATCAACGGCGAGTACATACGGGCCCTACCGGTTGCCACCTTCGTGCGTGAGTCGCTTCCCTGGCTCGAGACCGACCCGCCGTGGCCGCCGGAGCGCTTCGACCTGGCCGTCTTCGAGGCGGTGGCCCCGTTGGTCCAGGAACGGGCGCGCACCCTGGCTGAGGTGCCGGCCACCGTCGACTTCCTCTTTTTGGAGGAGCCGGTCGTCGACCCGGTGGCATGGGACAAGGCCATCGGGCGGTCGCCGATGGCCGGGGCGTTGGTCGACGACGCCATCACCGCCTACCGCGATTGCCACTGGGACACCGACGAGCTGTACCGGGTCACCGCGGAGATGGCCGAGCGGCACGGGCTGAAGCTGGCGAAAGCGCAGGCGCCCATCCGGGTGGCCGTCACCGGGCGCTCGGTGGGGCCTCCGCTGTTCGAGTCGTTGCACGTGCTGGGCCGTGAGCGCACCCTGGAGCGGTTGCAACGAGCGAGGGACTGCGTGCCGCCGTCGTCATCGTGAGGCTGGCGATCAAGGTGGCGGCCAGCCTGACGTTGGCTGTCGTGGTCTATCTGGCCGTCACGTTCGCCCAGGTGTGGTGGGCCGCCCGCAGAGACCAGGCCCGTGCGGCCGAGGCCATCGTCGTCTTCGGGACGGCCCAGTACGACGGTGTCCCCTCGCCGGTGCTCGCCGCCCGGCTCGACCACGCCATCGCGCTGTACGAGAAGCAGCTGGCGCCGGTGATCGTGGTGACCGGGGGCAGTCAACCGGGCGACCAGTTCACCGAGGCCACCGCCTCGGCCAACTATCTGATCCAGCGGGGCGTGCCCGACGACGACGTGCTGCGGGAGGTGTCGGGCACGTCGTCGTGGCAGTCACTGGCAGCCGCGGCCAACTTCCTCGACGACCGGTCGATCAACGACGTGCTGCTCGTCTCCGACCCGTTCCACTCGCTTCGCATCCGGGCCATGGCGGCCGAGCTCGGGCTGGAGGGCCGTTCCTCTCCGACGCGAACGAGCCCCATCCGTGGGATGTCCGAGGCCCGGTACATGGCCCGCGAGACCGTTGCCGTCGCCGTGGGCCGGGTCATCGGCTTCCGGCGCCAGGCCAGCATCGAGGACGTGGTCAAGTCCCGGGCGTGAGCTAGGCTGGTTTGGCCTTTCGGGGGTGGTGTAATCGGCAACACAGCAGGTTCTGGACCTGTTATTGGGGGTTCGAGTCCTCCCCCCCGAGCCAACCGGACTAGCGTGCTCTCCGGTTCACGGCCCCATCGTCTAGTGGCCTAGGACACCACCCTCTCAAGGTGGCGACACGGGTTCGAATCCCGTTGGGGCTGCAAGACATAACCGCAGGTCAGCAACTTAGAGCACCTTGGGTGCTCGCCGGGGCGAGCGAAGATTGGGTGGCGTTCGCCCCGGTCGCGTGCCCTCAGCACCGAAGTCACGACGCACGCCGTAGATGTCGCAGCGCTTGCCGCCGAGATCCTGCTCCTCCTACGTTCCCAACTTGGGGATCGCTCGGGGGCAGTGACGTCCTCGGAGTGCCCGCCGGGTCCGCGCGACACCCAGCGAGAATCGGCGTAGTCGCATCACATGCGGCCCGACGCACCCGACGCGATCGGTGCACAGCGGGAGCACTGCGCGGTGTCCCAGAACGCGCGGTGCGAAGTGGGCACGTCGACATCCCTCAACGCCGACTCACTCGCCAAGGCTCCCCGGGGCTGGACCGATGTAGACCAGCTCCTCCAGCGGCGCTTCGTTGAGGAAATCGACGGTCACTTGCCCGGCGCACATCCAGCCTGCTCGTACATAGAGGCGGATGGCGTTGTCGAGATGGGAGGCCACGTCGAGGATCGGCCAGAGCCCTCGGGCAACGCCGGCGTCAGCGGCGAGTGCGAGGAGGGACCTGCCGATCCCGGCCTTCCGTTCGGTTGGCGAGACGAAGAGCCGGGCAACGACGCAGAGTTGTTCCGGTGGCCGTCCCGTCGCGGCGCTACCGACCGCCATCACCGCCCGAGAGCTTCTCGGCTGAAGCGCAACGTGCCCGACGATGCCCTTCTCCGACTCAGCTACCCAGGCGCCGAGAGCATCCCCTCCTGAGAGGAAGACACGCAGGTCGTCGGCACAGCGCGGCGGGTAACCATCGACAGCGTGGACTACATGCGCAAGGTGCTCGCACGCATCGAGATCACTTTCCCTCCGGACCCTCAGCTCCACGGCGAGAGTTTGCTGCCCTCGGACCGAGGCTGTCCCCGAATAACGCTGCAGTCCCGACACGCCCCTAGCCCGTATCGCCGGCGGGGGGACATCAGTCCAGACGCAGAAGCTCGACTTCGTACGCCGAGAACCGCCTGTCGACGCTGACGAGTGTGAGGTCCTCGAGCTGGGCCTGGGCGATGAGCATGCGGTCGAACGGGTCGGCGTGATGCGCCGGTAGGCGCCCTGCGGCCATCGCGTGGCCCGCAGTGATCGGGAGCATCCCGAAGTCGTTCCCGGCGATGGCGTCCAGCAGGTCCTCGGGGGCGTCGAGTCGCCCGGCCGCCTGTTTGATGGAGATCTCCCATGCGCTGGCGGCGGATACGACGACTTCGGTGTCGGGGTCGGCGATGGTTAAAACCGCCGGCGCCGGCAGATGCTCATCGTCGGCCAGCCACCACAGCAGGATGTGGGTATCGAGGAGGACTTTCACTCCGCCTCGCCGGCGAAGGCGGCATCGACCTCCGGAGCCAGGCTGTCGAAGTCCGGGCTGATGCGGACGCGGCCCGCCCAGTAGCCGGGACGGCGTGGGGCGCGTGACCGGGGAGGAACGATGCGGGCCACCACATGCCCGGCCCGGGCGATCTCGACCTCCTCCGCCTCACCGGACTCGACGGCTGCGACGAGCCGCGACAGGTTGGTCTTCGCTTCATGCATGTTCACTCGCACGACCTCGATTGTAGCTAGGTTAGCTAATGGTCGTCGACGCGTTCGCGAGCCTCGCGGGTGTCCGCGCCGCGGACGGACCGCCCATAACGAACAAGCCCGTAGCCCGACCGGGCCGCTCTGATCGCCGGCGACGTGACCACGAGGCTGGCCCTCGGAATCACGGCTGGCGAGCATCGCAGCGCTTCGAGATCGACGAGCCCTGAACCTGGCAACGGGTAGGGGCAATAGCGTCTGAGGCGTGCTGTCCACGCCGACTGTCGAAATGCTGTGGGAGCCGGTCGATCCGCATGAGGCTCTGTCAAGTCGCTTCAAGTTCACTGACGCGGGGCAGCTGGCTGCATGGGTCACGGCGGAACTCACCGCTACGTGGGGCGTGGAGGTGATCTCCTGCGACCGGGTCGTGATCAGCGCCGGCAATGCACTCGTGTGGATCACGAGTTCGACGGGCCGAATGATCTCCAAGTGGTCCGTCCGGCCGTCGCTCTTCGCGCGGCTGGCGAACGTGGCCCGGCTCACCTCGTGGCTCGACCGACGTGGGTTGCCGGTCTCTGCGCCGTTGCCTGCGTTGAACGGCGATCTGCAGGTCGAGCGCGCTGGGTTCTCGATAGGCCTCCAGTCGGTCGTCAAGGGCTCGATGCTCGATGCCGACAACCTGGCTCAGGTGCACGCCGCCGGCGCCCAACTGGCGAGGTTGCACCTGGCTCTGGCCGGATACCCCGAGGCCGGCCCTCTGGGGCCAGGCGGCCAAGCCGACTCGACGCCGTTGCGGACCAGGGTCGAGGGCTGGCTCGACTCCGCCGCCGGTGATCACGTCGCGCCGCTCGCGGAGTCGCTGCAGCATCGGCTGGCTTCCCTGCCCTCCGACACGACGCTGCCGCCCCTCCAGCTCGTGCATCTCGACATCCGCTCGGCCAATCTGCTCTGCGACGGCGACCGGATCAGTGCGATCCTCGACTTCGAGGAAGCGGGCATCGACCACCCCGTCGACGACCTCGCCAAGGCGGTCGTGCTGCTCGGCACGCGATTCAGGCACTGGGGACCCGTCTCGCCCGAAACGCATGCCACGTTCGTGGCTGGATATCGGGCGGTCCGTGAGCTGTCATCTTCCGAAGCGGCGTGGCTCAAGCCACTCGTCCTGTGGCGGACGCTGCGACTGGTCCCTGCAGGCGGCGATCCGACCGGGTGGGCCGAGTCCGCCGAACGGATGTAGGCCGCCGCGACGCAAAGTCACGGTGGCACCGCGCCGCTCCAAGCGGCAGCTAGAGAGTTGTGGCGTAGCGAACCTCCAGAAGCACCAGGCCTTCGCGGTATCTAGAAGCTGGCGTCCGCCGCCCAGTCCCCAGGCGCTCGGCTCCACATGGAGGGCCGTCACCTCCCCGGTCGAGGCCGGAAGGTCGTCGTCTCGTGTTGGGACGACGTGGATGAAGCCGATGACGTCGAGGCCCTCCCCGCAGGACGAAGGCGCCGGTCCAAGGCAGGTCGGCCTCGGCCAGGATGCGACTCCAAATCTCGCGTCGGCGGCGGATGGACAAGGCGTCGAGGTAAGCATCCGGAATCAGGCCGCGGTAGGCGCCCTGCTAGCGCTAACTCCGGACGTCGACAGCTGCGACCGCCCCCGCATCATCGGCCGAGGCGGCCCGACCTCCATAGGCAAAGGATGACCTAGCGATCCGGCCAGCGGGGCGGGGTTCAGAACAAGTGCCTGATCGGTTCCTGTATCAAGGAGCGTGCCGTCTATCCAGGGTCGTTCCGGGCCGTCAGCGAGGACCCACGCCGTCGGCTCAGCCGCGTTCGAGGTCGGCCGTCCTATGGTCCGGCTCGAACCGACCCGGCATGTAGAAGACGGAGGTCTTGCCATGGATGGAGTACGCACCCGACTGAGCGGACCAGTGATCGGGTGTCCCGATGCTTGGCAGCTTGCCGAGTTCTACGCATCGTTGCTCGGGTGGAAGGTGTCGACGGCCTGGCGCCCATGAGCGAAATGGAGAAACGCCGCGAGCACTTCTTTGAAGTAGCCGAACGCGCCAAGTCTCTGGGTGCTCGCGTGGCCGAACATCAGCCCCGGCCCGAGCGGCTACTCGTGATGCTCGATCCCGCCGGCCATCCGTTCTGCCTCTTCCCAGGAAGCTGAGTGGCGGACCCTCGAGGGTGCTGCGCCCGAATAGGCGGCCTCCGAACAGCGCTTCGTTCGGAAGGCGTGTCCCTGTCCCTGAACGCGAGTCGTCCGGCCGACTTGAGTGCCACCGATCGCCGGCCTTGGGGGGCCGGTCTCCCAAACGGTGCTCCTCCCTTTAGGTAACCCGGCCCTGAGAGCGGAACCCGCTGCCCCTGATCGCCGGCTCGGCGACACAACCTGCTTGTTGCGGGCTGCAATTTCCTGCACGGCGAAGTCAGCTCGGTGCCGGACCAGTGCCGGTGTGATCTCCATCAGGACGTCGTGGTACGGCTCCCCGTCGATGAGCGTGACTTCCGACAGAAGCCGCACCCTACAAAATCCGCAGCGGCTGTAGCACCGGATGGCCCTCTCGTTGAACTCAAGAACCGCAAGCTCAAGACGGCGTAGACCGATGGAAGAGAAGGCGTACTCCACCACGACCTTCGAGACCTCGGTGCCAAACCCCCGTCCGAGACGGTCTGGGTCGAAGAAGCCGACGGCGTAGCGGGCGCTCGCGTCGTCGTCGAAAGAGTGCAGCCTCGCAGTGCCGAGGAAACTGGCCTCTGCCTCGACGACCCACTCGACGCTGCCGGCTTCTCCCAGTTTTTCCGAACCAGGCAGCAGCGGCCGCCGACGACATCGGTCCCGAAGACGGGTGAGCAGCGCCGAACATCCGGGCGATGTCGGCGTGGCGACCTAGTAGCTGGCGGGCCTCACATCACCGTCGATGGCGGCGTCGTGCTCTGAGCGCCGACTCAGGGGGTGGGAGCGCGGCCGTCGTAGGCCAGCACCTCGGGGCGCAGCAGCGCCACGACGGCGATGCCCACGACGCACAGCACCCCGCCGGACACGATGGCGAAGGGCACGCTGATGAGCGCGGCCAGCACCCCGGCCTCGAGATCGCCTAGGGCCGGGCCACTGGCCACGTTGGCGAAGGTGACGCCGCCGATCCGCCCGCGGTGGGAGTCGGGCACGGTCGTGTTCCAGATCGTCATGCGGAACACCCCGCTCACCATGTCGGAGCCGCCGGCCGCGGCGAGGAACATTAGGCTGAGCCAGAGCTGGTCGGCTAGGCCGAAGCCGACGAGGGCCACCCCCCATACCGCAGCGGCCAGGGCGAAGGCCAGGCCGTGCCGGTGCACGCGGTTGGTCCACCCGCTCGCGGCTGACACGAGCAGCGCGCCCACCGCGGGTGCGGCGTAGAGTAGGCCCAGTGCCCGTGTGCTGCCGCCGAAGCGCGTGGCGGCGACGGCCGGGAAGAGCGCCGAGGACATCCCGAAGACCATGGCCACTGTGTCGATGAGGTAGGTTGACTGCAGCACCGGGCGGCCCCGGAGGAAGCGGAAGCCGTCGAGCACAGAGCTCAGCGTGAAGGCATTTGTGTCCGGCGCCGGCGGCACCGGCCGCATCAGTGCGAGGCATGCCAGCGCGAACCCGAACGTGGCGAAGTCGAAGGCATAGGTGGACAGGACACCTCCGGCCGACAGCAGGAGGCCGCCGAGCGCGGGCCCGAGGATCCCGGCCGCGCTCCCGGTAAGGCCAGCGAGGGCCGAGACGGCGGTGAGCTGCTCGGAGGGCACCAGTCGGGGGTAGATGGCGTCCATGGCCGGCCACGCCAGGCCTGCGCCGCTGGCTCCGAGGACGGCCAGCACGTAGATCGGCCACAGGAGGGGATCCGGCAGCATGGCGTTGACGATCAACCCCGCGGAGGCGACCGCCATCAAGACGTTGGCGATCATGGCGAGGCGCCGCCGGTCGATGGCGTCGGCCAGGGCGCCGCCCAGCAGGGAGACGGTCACGATGGGCACCAGCTCGAAGAAGGAGATGACGCCCACGGCCACGGTCGAGCGGGTGATGGTCCACACCTGGTAGGGCACGGCCACCGCGGTGGCCATGGACCCCAGCCGCGACACCATGGTCCCGGCCATGGCCAGCCGCAGATCCCGCGACTGGCGCAGCGGCGTGACGTCGACGGCCAGCGCCCGAACCCGCGGCCAGCGTTGAGGTCCGCCGGGCAGCGGCGGCGGCTCCGGGGTCACCTCGGTCGTCATGGCGCCGATGACGGTACCGGCGGCACCGCCGTTGAGTCAGGTGAGAAACGGCGTCAGGTGAACCGGCGGGTCAGGCGAAGAGGCCCGGCAGGGCTGGCGTGCGGTCGTACAGGGGGTCGTGGTCGCCGAGCCAGCGCTGGAGGATCGCCTCGTACACCCGGCGCAGGTCGGTCGTCATGGCCATCGGAGGCCCTCGCCCGCGGAAGAGCGGGCGGACCGCCTCGGGCAGCACTCGGAGGGCCTCGAGCTCACGGGAGAACGCAGCTGAGTCGACCGGCCGTTTGGCAACCACTGTCGTTCCCCTGCCCACTGGATTGCTCATGGATCTAGAAGGTGCCGACGGGGACGTGGCTCATGGTCAGTGAGCCGGTGCGCTGATCAGAAGGGCCAGCCTCGGGCTGCGAAGCGTCGGTCGAGGCCCCACCACCGCCCGGCTGGGACGAGGAGGAGAAGGACGAGGGGGACCATTTCCAGTGGCTTCTCGAAGAACCAGCGGTCGTTGGCGAGGTAGACGAAGAAGAGGAACGTTGCCGGGCCCAGGGCGATCAGCGCACCCAGGCGCGAGGCCAGGCCTGCGACGAGCAGCGCCCCGGCGGCGATCTCGATGGCGGTCAGGCCCCAGGAGAACAGGTCCCAGTTCGGCAGCACGAGGTCGTTGGTGATGCGCCCGATAAGGGGCACCTGGTGGCGGGCATTGTTGTTCACCTCCACGTCGAGGATGAACCGGGCATCGGCCCGGTTGATGAGGTTGCCCAGGTAGGGCCCTATCTCGATCCGGTGGATTCCGAACAGCTTGGCCAGGCCGTTGAGGAGAAAGGTCAGGCCCAGGAGGATGCGAATGACGGCGAGCGAGCGCCCGAGGGTCTTGGTGCTGACCCCCCGTTCCTGCGTCGGGGTGCTGGTGGTCATCTCTGGCTCCTGTTGCTGAGGCCCGACCGGGCCGAGATGGGTCTCACGCTCAGCGGATGCCGAGCCGGGCGTCGTCGCCGGGCGGCCGGCCGTCGACGAGGCGGGCCAGGGCCTCGGCGGGGATGCGCAGCGGATCGGTGGTGCGGGTGACAAGCAGGTCGGTGTCGAGGTGGCCGTCGCGCACCGTGGGGCCGAACGGGCTCCAGAACGCCCCGTCGGCCGTGATCGTCAGCTCCGGGGGCAGGTCGGCGACGGTGGCCCGCACGCCCATGTCGGCGGCCGCAGCCCGGCCCCGGCGCACCACGGGGCGCACGACGTGGTCGTCGTCACTGACGCCGAGGTCGCGGTGCAGGGCGCAGAGGCGGAAGCGCTCCTCGTCGCCGATGTCGGCATCGGGATCCAGGGTGGTGCCAAGTCGCACCCGTATGCCCATGCCCACTAACCGGGGAATGGCCTCGACCACCCGGGCGTGGTTGCCGGGGGCCCGCAGCTCGTCGTTGGGCGCTGGCTCGGCCCGGTCGAGGGAGATCTGCACGGCCACGTCGGCGTCAGCCAGGGGCCGTAGCCGCTCGACGCGGTCGGGGCCGAACAGCGTGGCGTTGGAGAGGACCAGCGTGGGCAGCACCGCGGCCATGGCCACCAGCGTCTCGGCCATGTTGGCGCGCAGGAACGGCTCGCCGCCGGTCACGCCGAGGGACGAGAACCCGAGCTCCGCGGCCTGGCGGGCCACCGTGACCATGGCCTGGGACGAGAGGGCCCGCCGTGGCGACGACGGCGCCGAGTCGGTGAGGCAGTAGGTGCAGGCCATGTTGCAGTGGTAGTTGCTGTACATCCACACCCGCCCGCCGCCGGCCCGCTCGCTCACGAAAGTCCCTCGGCCATGAGCCGGGCCGCCACCTCGGGTGAGGTGGGCAGGTCGAGGGCGGTGCAGAAGCGGTTGAGCAGCAGCGTGGTGGCTCCCAGCAATGTCAGCTCCACGACCTCGTGGTCGGCGAAGGCTCCGCCGAGGCTGGACTTGATGTCCTGGCCCACGGGACCGGTGCCGACCAGGGCGTCGCACCAACCGATGACCGCCCGCTCGGCCGGATCAGAAAACGTCGCCTCCACCCCCAGCTCGCCCCGCAGGGCCCGCACCTCGGCCAGGGAGAGCCCGACATCGCGGGCGACCACGGTATGGGCGTCGACGCAGTACCGGCACGACGCCCGCGCCGAGGTGCGCAGGACCACGATCTCCTTGATGCGGGCCGGGAGGCACGAGGGCCCCAGGACGCGACCCAGGAACGGCACGGTGGCCTCGAGCATCTCGGGGACCTGGGCCAGGGCGGCGACGATCGGACCGGGATCACCGTCGGCGAAGTACGGGCGGGCCAGCAAGGGCGCCTGGTCCACCTCGACGAGGGCCACCAGCGGGCCGCGCCCAGCTATCGGGGCCCTGGCCTCGGCGAGGCGCCCGATGGGGATCCCTGCGGTCGGCGCGTCCGTCATGCCGGCAGGACGGGTGCATGCTCACGCGTCGCCCACGCAATGAGGCGCTCCGCGGGCAGGTCGGCGACGACCAGGATGTTGTCGGGCCCGCTGAGGCAGACGACGGTCATCGTTGCCCGCCGTGCGACCCAGGGGGAGTCGGGTCCGCCCAGATGGCGACCTCCGGGGGGCATGGCGAAGGGGGCGGCGGAGCGGGCGACGGTCACGGCCTTGCCGTCGAGGGAATCGCGGGACAAGGCGATCTCCTGGCCGTCGGCCACCACCGCCGAAGGCGCTGTCGGGCTCCCGGCCGCCCGGACGACGGCGGCCACCGATGCCGGATCGGAGCCTCCGCGGCCAGCGCCGGCCCAGAACACCCCGGCCAGGAGGGCCAAGGCGGCCATGACCGTGCCGGCACGACGGCCGAGGCGGCGGCGTGCGCAGTGCGCCCGTGGGGTGGGCGGGGCTCCTTCGACGGTCATGCGCACCCGGTCCCTCAGCGCCGCCGGCGCCAGCTCGCGCATGGCTTCGGCCAGGGCGCGGCCGCGGCGAGCTTCGTTCACCGCCTGCCAGCACCCGTCGCAGTCCAGGAGATGCGCTTCGACCGCTTCGACCTCGGCCGGGCCGAGGTCGGCGTCGAGATACGCGGCGAGACGCCGATCCTCATGGACCACGGTGGAGACCCTCCCGCTCGGCGAGAACCGCGAGCTGGCGCCGGCCCCGGTGGAGGCGGGCCAGGATCGTCCCACGGGGGGAACCTTCGATCTCCGCCGCCTCCCGGGCGCTGAGGCCCCCGATGTCGACCAGCACGATGGCCCGCCGCTGGGCCTCAGGCAGGGCGGCGAGAGCCCGCGACACCGCCTGTCGCTCCACCGAGGCAAGTGCGTCGCTACAGACGTCCACGGGTGCCTCATGCTCGTCGACGTCGAATCCGCTTACCAGGGTCAGGGGGCGGCGCCGGGTACGGCGCAGCTCCGAGCGCGCCGTGTTCAGGCAGATGGCCACCAACCACGACCGGACGTCGCCACGGCCCTGGTCGGCGAAGCCCCGCCAGGCTCGGGCGTAGGTCTCCTGAACGAGGTCCTCGGCGTCCGCGGGGTCAGTGCTCATGCGGCGGGCGATGCTCCACACCACATCGAGGTGGGCCATGGTGGCGTCGAGGAAGGCTTGGTCGGTCATGTCGGGTTCATGGGAAGGAGACGCCGGCGGGGTTGCTTTGATTGCATGAACAGGTGAGTCAGCCCTACCGAGCGCCGCATCCCGGGAGCCCCGGGTCCGTCACCCGGGCGAGGAAGCCGGCGCCGAGGACCGCAGGCTCCAGAACAGCTCCCACGCGGCCAACCCCACGAGGGTGACCGCCCATGCCGGCCAGCGCCCGAGGGCGGCCACGTCGTAGGTCAGGTAGAGCCCGAGCGGACCGAGGAAGGCGGCGACGGCCGCGCTGTTCATCAGCTCACCGCGGCCGTCGTGGCGGGACACCCCGGCCGTGACCAGCAGCCCGACCGCGATCCCGAGCATGTAGGCCGGGGTGGTCCGTTCGGCCGGCACCACGCCGTGGGCCACGGCGAGGACGGCCGCGCCCCAGCCCGCCAGGACGAGCCCGGTGGCCAGCGCCCTGCGCCGGCGGCTGGACAAGCCGGCGACGATGGCGACCGTCCCAACGAACAGCGGCGTCAGGTTGAAGTCGGCGCCGCCGGGCCCCTGGACCAGCGCGTACACGCCGGCGCCGACGAGGAACACGATTCCAGAAGCCAGGCTGCTGCGTCCCTGACTCTGCTCACCGATCGACATCGTGCCACCTCGTAGGTCAGGAACCTC
Organism: Acidimicrobiales bacterium; assembly: GCA_038214685.1. Lineage (GTDB taxonomy): Bacteria > Actinomycetota > Acidimicrobiia > Acidimicrobiales > AC-14 > CADCTB01. The sequence goes on along the minus strand of JBBQRO010000002.1, from coordinate 24,224 downwards.
CGCTTTGCGTTGGCCGAGCCGGCCACGGATGGGATCACGGTACGCCAGGCACCTCACCCGCATGGGCGCGCCTCCCGCCCGCGACCGACTCAGCCGGCGATCAACCAGGCGCCGCTCACCCGTTGGAGCGTGAAGGTGTAGCTGTCTGCAACCGCCGTGGCCACCGCCGTTGCCCCCACAAGCTCCCTCCCAATCTTGGCCCGGAGCGTCGCCCGCCCAGCGGATGGGCTACTGCTCGACGAAGATCGCCAGGGGCGGAATGACCCCATGCTTTTCCATGACGGCCCCGACCTCCGGAGGCGGCGAAGACAGTGCCGCCAGCAGCCCCGCCACATCATCTACGTCCGCGGCCACAGCCACGGTGTTGCTCCCATCCTGCGAGACGTGGTCGACCACGTTGCTGCCACCCAGCGCAGCGATGGAGTCGGCTCGCTCAGATTTGAACTCCAGCCACTTGGCTACGTCGACGACGTTGTGGGTGATTACGACCTTGGGCATTGCATCTCCTTGCTTGGAGCGCGGCGATGTACCGGCGCCAGACGCCATGTTCTATCCCACGGCGTTGCTCGCCGCTCGGGGGGCGGAGCCTGCCTCCGCGTAGCCCCGAGCGGCGTGCCTTCCTCGCCGGCAACCAGATCGGAGTTGGCGTTCCGATCAGTGGAGGTCGAAGCGATCGAGCGTCATGACCTTGTCCCAGGCGGCCACGAAGTCACGCACGAACTTCTCCTTCGAGTCCTCACACGCGTACACCTCCGAGATGGCGCGAAGCTGGGAGTTCGAGCCGAAGACGAGGTCGACGGCGGTGGCGGTGCGCTTGACCTCGCCGGTCATGCGATCGCGGCCCTCGTACACGTTCTCCGACGAGAGCGACGCCTTCCACTCCGTGCCCATGTCGAGCAGGGCGACGAAGAAGTCGGTGGTCAAGGTCTCGGGCCGGTCGGTGAACACGCCGTACGGGGTCTGACCGAAGCTGGCGTTCAGGGCCCGCATGCCGCCAATCAGCACAGTCATCTCGGGAGCGGTCAGCGTCAACAGATTGGCTCGGTCGAGCAGCAGGGTCTCCGCCGGCAACTTCTCGCCGGCTCGTAGGTAGTTGATGAACCCATCGGCAGGGGGCTCGAGTACCGCGAAGGCCTCCAAGTCGGTCTGCTCCTGCGTTGCGTCGGTTCGCCCCGGAGCGAAGGGGACCGCGACGTCGTGCCCGGCGCTCTTGGCGGCCCGCTCGACCGCGGCGCACCCACCGAGGACGATGAGGTCGGCGAGCGAGACCCGCTTCCCACCCGACTGCGCAGCGTTGAAGTCCTGCTGGATCTTCTCCAGGGCCTGGAGCGCGCCGGCCAGCTCGGCCGGGCTGTTGACCTCCCAGTCCTTCTGCGGAGCGAGTCGAACCCGGGCTCCGTTCGCCCCGCCACGCATGTCGGTGCCGCGGAAGCTGGCCGCCGACGCCCATGCGGTGGAGACCAGTTGAGGGATTGAGAGCGCCGACGCGAGGATCATGTCCTTCAGGGCCGCGACGTCGTCGGCCCCGATCAGTTCATGATCGACCGCCGGGACGGGGTCCTGCCAGAGCAGCTGCTCCGAGGGGACCAGGGGACCGAGGTAGCGGGAAACGGGCCCCATATCGCGGTGGGTCAGCTTGAACCACGCCTTGGCGAACGCCTCCGCCAGCTGATCCGGGTTCTCGTGGAAACGCCTGGCGATGGGCTCGTAGATCGGGTCCACCTTCAGAGCAAGGTCCGAGGTCAGCATCATGGGCGCGTGCCTTCTGGAAGGGTCATGAGCATCGGGCACGGTGCCCTGGGCCGATGGATCCTTGGGAGTCCACTGCTTCGCCCCGGCCGGGCTCGCCGTCAGCTCCCAGTCGTACTTGAACAGGTTGTCGAGATACCCGTTGTCCCACTTGGTCGGCTCGTTGGTCCAGGCGCCCTCCAACCCGCTGGTGATCGTGTCGACGCCCTTCCCGCTGCCGAACCTGTTCGTCCAGCCCATGCCCTGCGCCTCGACGGGGCACGCCTCCGGTTCCGGGCCGATGTACTCCGGGTCGACCGCACCATGGCACTTTCCGAAGGTATGGCCGCCGACGATGAGCGCCAGGGTCTCCTCGTCGTTCATCGCCATACGACCGAAGGTGTCCCGAATGTCCCTGGCGGAAGCAAGCGGATCCGGGTTGCCGTTGGGCCCCTCCGGGTTCACGTAGATGAGGCCCATCTGCACGGCTCCGAAAGGACCGGTGAGCTCCCTCTCCCCGCTGTAGCGCTCATCTCCGAGCCACGTGTCCTCAGGGCCCCAGAAGATCTCGTCGGGATCCCAGATGTCCTCTCGCCCGCCACCGAAGCCGAAGGTCTTGAAACCCATCGATTCCAGGGCGCAGTTTCCGGCGAAGATCATGAGGTCGCCCCAGGAGATCTTCCGGCCGTACTTCTGCTTGATCGGCCAGAGCAATCGCCGCGCCTTATCGAGGTTCGCGTTGTCGGGCCAGCTGTTGAGGGGGGCGAAGCGCTGAGCACCGCTGCCGCCACCACCCCGGCCGTCGGCCATGCGGTACGTGCCGGCGCTGTGCCACGCCATCCGGATGAAGAGCCCTCCGTAGTGGCCGTAGTCGGCCGGCCACCAGTCCTGCGACGTCGTCATCACCTCGACGATGTCCTGCTGCAACGCCTCGAGGTCCAGGGTCTCGAACTCCTCGGCGTAGTTGAAGTCCCCGCCCATCGGGTTGGACAGGGGCGAGTGCTCATGGAGGACCTGCAGGTCGAGCTGGTTCGGCCACCAGTCCCGGTTCGACCGGGGCCGAGTCGGGCTCGGGGTCGGGTTGGGGATGGCTGGGTTTTCGCTTTCACTTCCGATGTCAGACACGTCGGTCTTCTCCTGTCTCGTTGGTGGTTCTTGATCCAAAGCGGAGCTGCTCAGACCGGTGCTGCCGCCGCACACTGGGGGCATCGACCCCAGTAGATGACCTCGGCTTCGTCGATCTCGTAGCCCGAGTCGTCGTCGGCCGTCAGGCACGGGGTGTAGCCGACCGCACAGTCGACGTCGACCATGCGACCGCACCGTCGACAGATGAGGTGGTGGTGGTTGTCGCCGACCCGGTTCTCGTAGCGGGCCGACGACCCGGCGGGCTGGATGCGTCGGAAGACGCCCTTGTCGGTGAGGGCGGCCAGGGAGTCGTACACCGCCTGGTGTGAGATGGCACCGATCTCGGCCCGGACGACCTTGTAGATGTCGTCCGCTGTCCGGTGTGGTCCGTCGGACACCGCCCGCAGGACGGCCAATCGCTGGGCGGTGACGTGCATACCGTGCCGGCGGAGAACCGCCTGGTTGTCGGTCAACTCGCTGGGCACGCCCGGAGTCTAACGCTCATGGGCTGGAATAAGTCAAGATCCAGCAGGACTCCAGTGTTTTGAGCCTCTGTGGCTGCCGGGCTCGACGGAGCACTCACCTACGATGGCCGGTCGCGCACCGTGCAACGAGTGCGAAAGGTTGCAGAAAGCCAGGTTCGTGAAAGACATTCTCCGGATCATCCGGTACACCTGGGTCCTGAAGCGGTACTACCTGGCGACGGCGGTGTTCGTGGTGGTCGTGGCCATGCTCAACCAGGCCAACCCCTTCCTCCTCAAGTTCCTCGTCGACGCCGTGGTGAAGCGCGGGTCTGGTCAGTCGGTGGCCACCAGCCACTTCGGTCGCCTTCTCGCCCTGCTGTTCGCGGCCGGAGTTCTCGTGTCGCTCCTTACGAACATTCAGGGCTACATCGGAGACCTGCTGGGGACGAAGCTTCAAACGCTGTTGAGCCAGCGGTACTACGACCATCTCCTTGAGCTTCCACTGGAGTTCTACGACAACGCCGTCACCGGCGGTCTCACCAGCAAGCTCGAACGCAGCATCGCCGGGATTTCACAGCTGGTCCAGGCCATGGCCAACAACTTCATCGGCTTCTTCCTCAGCAGCGCGTTCACCCTCGTCATCCTTGCCCGCTACTCGCCGTTCGTCGCGCTGCTACTGGCCGTGCTGTTCCCGCTGTACATCTGGCTCACCACCAGGACGAGCCGGGGTTGGCAGGCGCGTCAGGTCGGCATCAACCAGGAAACCGACTACGCCAATGGCCGCTTCATCGAGGTCATCGGCAATATCCGAGTGGTGAAGTCGTTCGTGCACGAACGCGTCGAGCGCAACATCTTTGCCGGCGCCCGCCGCTCGATCGAAGCGCAGACCAAAGTGCAGTCGAGGTACTGGCATCGGGACGACGTCTGGCGGGGGCTGAGCCTCAACCTCATCTTCTTCGCCATCTACGCCATCATCATCGGCCAGGCCCTCAACGGTTCGTTCGGGCCGCTGGAGCAGTCCATCGGCACGGTGGTGCTGATGCTCCAGCTCTCACTGCAGGCCCAGTTTCCCCTGTTCGCCTCCTCGTTCGTCGTCGACCAGATCCAGCGGGCGGCGGCCGACAGCAAGGACTTCTTCGCGGTGATGAGCGAGGTGCCGACGATCGTCGACGCCGCCGATGCCGCCGAGCTGGAGGTGACCGCCGGTCGAGTGGAGTACCGCGACGTGTCGTTCCACTACCAGGGCGGCCAGCCGGTCATCAACGATGTCAGCTTCACCATCGAGCCGGGCACCAAGGTGGCCCTGGTGGGGGAGAGCGGGGAAGGCAAGACCACGCTGGCCAACCTGCTGCTCCGTCTCTACGAGGCCACCGACGGCCGCATCGCCATCGACGGGGCCGACATCCGGTCGGTCAGCCAGTCGTCGCTGCGACAGGCGATCGGCGTGGTGTTCCAGGAGCCTGCCCTCTTCTACGGCACGGTGCTGGAGAACATCACCTACGGCCAGGCCGGTTCCGACCAGGAGCAGGTGGCCGCCGCAGCCCGCGCCGCCAACGCCCTCGACTTCATCGAGCGCCTTCCCGAGGGGTTCGACACCCAGATCGGCGAGCGGGGGGTCAAGCTCTCAGGCGGCCAGAAGCAGCGGATCGCCATCGCCCGGGCCCTCATGAAGAACCCGCCGATCCTCATCCTCGACGAGGCCACGAGCTCCCTCGACAGCAAGGCCGAGCGCGAGGTGCAGGATGCCCTCGACCGGCTCATGCGTGGCCGCACAACGCTGATCATCGCCCACCGGCTGGCCACCATTCAGAACGTCGACGTGATCGTCGGGATCCGCCACGGTGCGGTCAGCGAGATCGGATCGCCCGCCGAGCTGGCCGACGGGGACGGGATCTACGCCGAGCTGCTGCGCCTCCAGGCCCCGACAACGGCCAACAAGGCCAAGCTGAAGGAGTACGACATCGGGTGACCCGCCCTCTCGGCCTGACCGACGTCAGCTGTTCAGGACGAAGGTGAAGGTGGCCTGCTTGCCGTCGGCGGCGTCGGTCATGGCCACCTCGCACTCCTTGCGGTAGATCCCGTCGGAGGCGTTGCGGGCCTCGCCGGGAAAGTACAGCTGGGTGGTGAGGATCCTCCCGCCGGGCGCCTGGACCTTGACGTGGACGTGCCGGGTCCGTCCCGGGTACAGGCCGGGCACGACCGCCTCGAGTTGGTACCGGCCCTGGGCGTCGGTGAACTGATGGCCCCGGAAGCCGACGCCGGCGTTGTCGTAGACGCCGGCGGCGTCGGTCTGCCAGAAGTCGACGAGCGCCCTGCCGATCGGCTTGCAGCCGGTGGTCACCACCGTGCCCGTGAGCAGAAGCTTGGTGCCGCCGGCGCCGGCGCGGATGATGGTGCGCTCGGGGGAGTTGGGCGTGAAGAACGGCCCCTCCGTCTGGGCGGGGGTCACATCGTCGTCGTCGGCGCACTCGGGGGTGGCGGCGAGCGGCGTCGTCGTGGCGCCCGCGGCGGGTGCGGCGGCAGGTGTGGTTGACGGCACTCCCGTCACGGTCGAGGATCCTTGGGCCGCAGCGCCCGTACCGCCGCCGCCGCTGTCGCCGCCGTTGCGTGCACAGGCGGCCAGCACGGCGGCGGCCGCCGCCCCCAAGCCGGCGAGCACGACGTTGCGCCGGGAGAGGTCGAGGTCGTCTGGGCGGCGGTTCATGGGCGGATCATCGTCCTGTTCGCTGTGAGGGGCCTGAGACACTGCTGAAGATGTCGTGTGCATCACGCCACCGGCTCGTCGCCCAGCAGGTAGCGGGGCCCGGGCCCGAGCGCCGCGGCCCGGTCGCCAGGGTTGCGCAGACGGCATCGCTCGATCGACAGGCACCCGCATCCGATGCAGGAGTCGAGCTCGTCGCGCAAACCTTCCAAGAGCCGGATGCGTTGGTCGAGCATCGGTCGCCATCCTGCGGACAGGCGCTTCCAGTGCTCGGTGGTGAGCCCGTCGTCGGGGAGGGTGGCCAGGGCGTGACCGATCTCCTCGAGCGTGAGTCCCACCCGCTGGGCCACCTGGATGAAGGCCACCCGGCGGAGCACCTGGCGCGCGTACCGGCGCTGGCCTCCCTCGGATCTTCGGGAGCTGATCAAACCCCGGTCCTCGTAGAATCGTAGGGCGGAGACGTTGACGCCGGCCCGTTCGGCAACTGCGCCGATGGACAGATCGTGATCGACCAGCTCAACCTCGGCGCTCATCACTCCCCTTGACCTAAAGTGAGGTTAAGACCTTACCGCGCTGCACCTCTGAGGGAGAACGGACATGGGCAGGACGATTACACCGCTGGGTGCGCTGACTCGTGGCGTGCTGGCGGGAGCGGTAGGTACCGCAGCGATGGACCTGCTCATGTATCGGCGCTACCGCAGCGGTGGGGGCGATCAGCCGCTCCTTGCATGGGAGACGTCGGCCGGGCTCGACGAGTGGGACGGTGCGCCGGCGCCGGCCGAGGTGGGCAGGCGGCTGGTTGAGGGCCTGTTCCAGGTGGAGCTCGACCCGAAGTGGGCCCGCGTGATGAGCAATCTCATGCACTGGGGAACCGGGCTGATGTGGGGTGCCCAGTACGGCCTGGTGGCTGGATCGGCTGCCGTCCAGCGCCACCGTCACGGCCCGGTCCTGGGCACGGCAGCGTTCGCCAACAGCTACGTCGTCCTGCCGCTCGCCAAGCTGTACCAGCCCATTTGGGAGTACGACGGGCCCACCATCGCCAAGGACCTGAGCGCCCACCTGGTATACGGCACGGTCACCGCCGAGGCGTTCCGCGTCCTTGCCGGCCGCAGGCCGAGGGGCCCGATCACCCCAGGGTGAAGATGGCGCCCACGGCGGGCAGCTGGGAGTAGCGGCGCTCGTCGAACGGCGGCAGGACGAGGGTAGGTCCGCGTGCCGGGGCCACGGCCCGGTTCGCTGTGGCGATGTCGGCCACGGCCGGGGAACTCATGTCCAGCTGCCGGGCCGCGAGCTGGCGGCTCTCGGCTCCGCAGATGGCCCCCTCGCCCTGGTTGTGGATGTTGGCGCCGAAGCGGTAGGCCGCGGCCTCGTCGGTGGTGATCGACGCGGACCGGGCGCAGGCCCCGTGCATGAACACGGTGTCGAGCTGGGTGGAGCGGGGCATGGTGTCGAAGGGCGCCGCCAGGACGAAGGGCTTGTCAGCCACTCGGATCACGGTGACCGCGTGGTCGATGTTGACCGGGCGGGTCGAGGCGAACGAGCGGCCCTCTTCCGGCCGCCCGGCCCACCGCGGGAGGGGCGCCCCGTCGGGGACGATCACCACGTAGCGCTGGGGATAGTTCCGCGGTCGCACGTTGTAGATCAGCGGCCCGTCCTCGCCCTGCACTTCGAGGGTGACCTCTTGGCGGAGCTGCTCGAAGTGGCGCAGGGCGGCGGTGGCCGCCCGCTCGTCCATCTGGAGACCGTCGACGAAAGACAGCACGTGGGTCAGGTGCTGGCCGGTATCCAGCAGGTACTTCATGCGCAGCCCGTCGACGGGGAGCTCGGGGTACTGGGAGTTGGCCAGGACGCGGGCGGGGTCCTCGGCCATGGCCACAGGGTCGGAACCGGTGCCGCCTGACGACCCGTTCCCGCACGCCCCAGCCAGCAGGGCGACCGCCACCGCCAGCGCGATCACCCCGCCGGCCCGGCGCATCAATTGCCCGTCGCCGAGAAGTGCTGGTAGTCGGGATTGGCCCAGCCACCGCCCCACGACCAGCCGGCGGCGGCGAACGCGGACACGAGCTCGCCCCCGCGCACGGCCATGCCCGGTCGCATGTCGCCCCGGTCGGTGAACGTCGCCCCGGCAGGGGGCAGAACCTTGCCCCCGAACACGTAGGGGTTCTCGACGGGGTTCACGTCGATGGCCCGGCCAAAGGCGTGGGCCGACCACTGCGGCGGGCCGGAGGCGATGGCGTTGCGGCAGTTGAACGCCGAGGTGTTATTCGCGGCGGTCGAGGCGTCGTCGCTTCCGCCGAAGGCGTCGATCGGCTCCATGCGCCGAATCGGGAAGCGCCCATCGTAGAGCCGGCGGAAGACCTCGGTCGCCGCCTCGGCCTCCGATGCGTGGACCACAAGGGCACCGGTGTGGGCCCGGCTGTCGAAGCCCCAGTAGGTGAGCTCCAGTCGGCGGAGGTCGGCCGGCGCCACCGGGCACCCGCTGCGCCACGACGAGGGCAGGTCGGCGGCGGTGACCCGCACGGCGGTGCCAGCGAAGGCGGCAGGGTTGGCTGCAGGCGCCACCGTCGTGGTGGGCGGATCGAGGGTGGTCGACGGAGCGGCGACCGGGGCAGGGGAGGAGTTGGCGCAGGCGGCGAGGAACGTCAGCGCCCCGGCGATCGCCACCCGTGCTGTCCGACGGTTCTTCATCAGTTCGTAAAGTAGTGACCCGTGGGACGCTCATGGAGCCGGGATGCCGTCGTCGAGGTCCTCCGCCGGCTCGATCCGGCACTCGCCGCCCGCATCGTCCCGCGCCCATACGAATGAGCGTCCAGCCTCGTAGACCAGACATGAAACCGATCGCCCGGGTCGCAGCAGCCATGTTCGTCCTCGTCGGCGGGGGCATCCACCTCCAGCTGTGGCGGAGCGGCTATCGCGGCATCGACTACATCGGGCCGATGTTCATGGCCAATGTGGTCTTGTCGGTCCTGCTCGCCCTCGCCCTGCTGATCCGGCCCGACGTGCGGATTGCCGTGGCCGGCATGGCCTTCTCGGTCGGCTCCCTGATCGCCCTGGTCCTCAGCCGGACGACGGGCCTGCTGGGGTTCACAGAACGGGCGTGGACCGACATGGCCGTGCAGGCCACGACCGCTGAGATCGGGGCGGTGGTGGCCATTGCCTTCATCCTGGCCGCACGGAACCGGAGGCTGCCGGCGCTGGCCACCATCCCGCTTCGGGGGCGAGGGTCGGGCTGAGGGTTTGCCCTGGTCGACACCAGGGCACGAACCGGGCATGCTCACCATCCTGCTCATCGTGCTCGTCCTGTTCCTGATCTTCGGTGGCGGCGGCTACGCGTACAGGGGTCGTCGCCGGGGGCTCTAGCGGCGCCATCCCGCCAAATGGTCCCTAAGCTGGCGGAGTGCGCAGCCGGGACATCATCAGTGATCTTCTCCGGCGCGCCTCCCTGACGGCTCCGGACCTCTTGGCCGCCGACATCGCCGCCGCCCTCCAGGATGCCGGCGGGCATCATCTCGTCCTGTACGTGGCCGACTACGAACAGGACAACCTGCAGCCGATCGGCATTGCCGTCGACCTCCTCGCCGAGGAGCCAAAGGGGGTGGCCATCGAAGGGACGCTCGCTGGCAGAGCGTTCCAGCTGCAAGAGGTCGTCACCGCCGAGGTCGAGGGCGGCTGGCGGGTGTTCGCGCCAGTACGGGAGCGGGCCGAGCGCATCGGTGTCCTCGAGTTCGGCTTCGCCGACGTGGACGACGGCCTGCTCGCCCTCTGTGACGACCTCGGGCTCCTGGCCGGGCACCTGGTGCACACCTCGGGCCGGTACACCGACCTGATCGAGCTGCGCCGGCGGCGCCGGCCCATGAACTTGGCCGCCGAGATGCAGTGGGACATGCTCATGCCGCCGCTGGCGTTCTCCTCACCCGAGCTATCGATCGCCGGCATCCTCGAGCCGGCCTACTTCGTGGCCGGCGACGCCTTCGACTACTCCCTCAACGGCGAGCTGTTCGACTTTGCCATCCTCGACGCCATGGGCCATGGCGTCCACTCCACCCTCGCCAGCACCCTGGCGCTGGGGGGCTTCCGACACGGCCGGCGCCGGGGGCTGGCGCTCACGGTGATCGCCGAACAGATCGACGACGCGCTGGCCGAGCATCTCGACGGAGACGGCTTCGTGACCGGTCACATCTGCCAGCTCGACGCGGCCACCGGCGACCTTCGCTGGGTCAACGCCGGCCACCCACCGCCGCTGCTGGTCCGGGGGACCAAGGTCGTGGGTGAGCTGAAGGCCGAGCCGTGCCTCCCGCTCGGCCTCGGCATCCAGATCACCGAGGTCGGTCACGTAGGGCTGCAGCCGGGCGACCGGGTGCTGTTCTACTCCGATGGCGTGGTCGAGGCTCGTCCCCAGGGAGGCACGGAGTTCGGTGTCGAGCGCCTGATCGACGATGCCGAGGAGTTCCTCGGCAGCAGCCTGCCGGTGGCCGAGGTCCTCCGGAGGCTGGTCCGCCGGCTACGCGAGCACCGTGGCGGGGAGTTGGAGGACGACGCCACCCTGGTGTTCCTGGAGTGGCAGCCCCGGCGCTGATGGGGCTGGCTAACTTCCGACCAGGCGCCTGAGCGGGTCCTCGGGGCGCAGCGTCAGCTCCTTGACCAGGTGGACCACCGTGCCCGCCTCGGGTCGGGACTCGAAGCGCACGGAGTCGACCAGGGCGGCCATGAGGGCCATGCCCCGGCCCTGCTCCTCGGATGGACCGGCCATGGCCACTCGACGCGTGTCGGAGTCGAACCCGCGGCCCTTGTCCACCACGCGGATCTCACACGTTGTGTCCTCGATGACCACGTGCACCTCGTACTGGTCGTCGGCGCCGGAGTGCTTCACTACGTTCGCCGCCGCCTCGGTGACGGCGAGGGTGACATCGTCGATCTCCTCGGTCACCACTCCCAGCTCCTTCAGGGCGGATGCGGCGATGTGGCGCACGACGGAAAGCGTCGAAGAGTCCCGGGGAAGGCAGAGCACGAGCGAAATCCTCACGGCTGGTCCTCTCATGAGGGAGACGGCCGGACGGCTGAATCCGGCGTCGCGAAGGGAATGACGGACGCCTTCGGGGAGGGAGGCGACCGGTGACGGCCGATGCGGATGGAGATGGCGGGCATGCGCATCGAGACCAGGAGTCCCATGCAGGCGCCTCCTTGATGTCGACGACCTAGGAGGTGTTCTTCCGCCCTCGGCCGGCCACGAAACCCTGACCGGCTTCTATCCTCCCGCAGTGCCGTCCACGACAGTGGACCACGGCCGTGGCGGCCGCCCGTCGATCTGCAGCACGAACTCCTCCAGGAACCACCGCCGGAACGCCAGGCTCTCCGGTACGGTGGCGAGGGTCAGGAGGTCGCCGGAGCGGCAGAACTCGTCGGCCTCGTCGAGGAGCGACCCCAGCCGCTGCGCGGCGCTCGCCGCTTCGCAGGGCACGTCGTAGGACAGGTCGATGGTGGCGTCGCCCCGATCGAGCGCGGCCTGGATGGCGAGGGTCGGGGCCTCCGTGAACCCCCCGAAACGGGCGTTGAGTTCTTCGATGAGCGCCAGCAGGCGGGAGGGGACGTGGTCGGCGTTCTCCTCGCGGATGAACGCGAACTCCCGCAGCAGCTCGTCGCTGTGCTCCGAGGCACGTAAGTATACGTCGAGGGGCAGCGCCAGGATGCGCACCGGGACGAGGCCGGCTGCCCGACTCACAGTGCGTCGACGCCGAAGATGTCGACGACGGGTGCGGCTTGGCCGCCCAGCTCGAACCAGACCATCTTGCCGTCGGCGGTGCGGTGGGATCCCCATGTCGTGGCCATCCGCTCCACCAGCATCAGGCCCCGCCCGGTGCCTGACATGGTGGAGTAGTGCTTGCGGACCGGGAGTTGGGGGCTTCCGTCGTGCACCTCGACCCGTAGGTTGTCGCCGTCGGGTGCTACCACCACCACGAAGGGGGTGCCGGTGTGGAGGACGGCGTTGGCGACCAGCTCGCTGACGAGCATGGTGGCCGCGTAGGTCAGTTGATCCAGGCCCGAGTCGGCGAGGACCGACTCCACGAAGCGACGGGCGTCACCGGCGCTGGCCGGCGTAGAGGGGAAAGTTTGGCGTTGCACAACGGGCCTCATGCCGGCGGCACCCTGGCCACCAGCACCGCCATGTCGTCGTGGGGGTTGTCGGCGAAGAGGTCGCGAGCCTCGTGCTCGATACGGGCGGCAAGGGTTGCGGCATCCGAACCGGCGAACTCGCGCAGGACCGCAGCGATGCCGGCCTCGTCGAAGTAGGCCCGGCCTTGGTGGCGCTCGACGACACCGTCGGTGAAGCACGCCAGCGCGTCACCCGGGCCGAGCTCGACCTCGACATCGTGCAGCTCGATCTCGGCCGACGCACCCAGGAGGGAGCCCGGGCGCCCCACGGCTTCACACTCGCCGCCAGCCCGGACTACGAGGGGCAGCGGGTGCCCGCCCGAGCACACCACGACGGTGGCACCATCCGGTCGTGGCTCGACGATGGCGGCGGCCACGGTGCAGAAGCGGGGCTCGGTGAGCTCCCAGGGCGTTTCCTGGCACGACGCCAGTGCGGTCACCCGATCAGCTTCGGCGGCGAGGAGCACGCGGTTGAGGTGAGCAAGGATCATGCACGGTCGGGCCTCGTACATGGCGATCGACCGGATTGTGTGGCGGGCCAGACCGGTGACGGCGGCGGCGTCGACGCCCTTGCCGCGTACGTCGCCGACGACCAGCAGCCATCGACCGCTGTCGACGGCGAACGCGTCGTAGAAGTCGCCGCCCACCTCGACGCCCTCGCCGGCCGGCGCATAGCGGGCGCCCAACTCGAGGCCGGGGATGCTGGGCAGGCTGGGGGGGAGCAGGCTGGCCTGCAGGCTGCGGGCCACTCTGCTCCGGTCGGCGAAGAGCCGGGCGTTCTCGATGGCGGTCCCGGCGCGAACCGCCAACTGCTCGGCGAGCTGGAGATCGGCATGCTCGAGTGGGCGCTCGGCCCCGGTGACCAGGGTGACCGCACCCACGGCCCGGCTCTGTGATCGGAGGGGGACGACTGCCACCGTCCACGGCCCGCCATCGCCGTCGACGATGTGACCGTGGCTGACGTGACCGTGGCTGACGTGGACGTCGACGTTGTCGGCCACCCGTCGGAGACGATCGACCTGCCGGGGGTCGACATGGGACACAGCTGCCGGTTGCGCCCGGCCCCGCTCGTCGACCAGCTGGATGGCACAACCATCGGCCAGCCGGGGCACGGCCAGCTCGACCACCCGGGCAAGGGTGGTCTGCAGGTCGAGGACCGATGACGCCAGTGTGGAGGAGGCCTCGGCCAGGAAGGCCAGCCGTTCCTGGGCCCGCTCGGCGGCCAGGCGGGCGGCGCGCTCGGCACCTGCAGCTGCCCGGGCGTCCTCGTGCAGGGCGGCCCGCCGCAGGGCGGTGGCGCACTGCGCCGCCAGGGCGCTGAGGATCCGCAGCTCGCCGTCGGTGAACCGGCGGGGCTCGGCGAAGCCCACGACCATGGCGCCGAAGGCGGTTCCGTCCTCATCGATGAGGGGGGCGACGGCGACGGCGAGATCACCGACCATCGGCGCCCCCTTGAAGATCGGGTACCGCTCGTCGCGGTCGGCCGCTCCGTTGAGAAGGACGATCTCGCCTGTGCGGATGGCTTCGCTCGCCGGCAGCGCGGCAGCGAGCGGAAAGCTCCGCCAGCGCGTCTTGACGTCGTCCCGGTAGCCGACATCGTGCACCATCTCCACGGTCTCGCCGTCGTCGGCGACGAGCAGGATGGAGCCGGTGCGACCGCCCAGAGCGGGTACGCCTTCAGTGAGGACGGCCTCGGCCACCGAGCGGGCGTCGACCGCCCGTATGAGCGATATGGTGACCGCCTGCAGGCCCCGCAGCCGGGTAGCGGCCGTCTCGGCCTCGGCGCGGGTCGAGCGTTCGACCGAGAGCAGGTGGGCCCGCTCATCGTCGGCCAGACGCCGGGCGGTGATGTCGGCCATGCACCCGATGCGGCCCGTCACCGTCCCCTTGTCGTCAAGGGTGACCTGGCCCCGGCCCTCCAGCCAGTGGATCGACCCGTCGGGCCAGGTGACGCGGTACTCGAGGTCGTAGCCGCCCTTGGTCTCCACCGCCTGGTCGAGCACGTTCAGTACGCGGTCACGATCGTCGGAGTGAACCAGCGCCGCCCAGGACGCAAAGCTGCCGTCGAAGGACTGGGCGTCGAGGCCGAGCAGGGCCTCGGCGGTGGCGTCGAGGGCCACCAGCGACGTCTCCCGGTCCCAGCGGAGAATGCCCAGCCGGCCGGCGTCGAGGGCCAGGCGCTGCTCGTCACGGGTAGTGCGCAACTCCGACTCGAGCCGACCGGGCCGTCCCGCCGAAGCGTCCTCGGACTCGCCAACCACGGCGACCACGCGGCCGTCGTCGTCGAGGACGGCCCGGTCGGCCACCGTGACCTGCAACGTGCGCCCGTCCTTGTGGCAGGTGAGGAACTCTCCGGACCATTCCCCGCCGACCCGGATCTGATCGAGGATTGCGTCCGCCCGGCTGGTGAGGGTGCGAGGCACGAGGAGCTCGACGATGTTGCGGCCGAGCGCCTCCGCTGCCGCCCACCCGTAGAGCCTCTCGGCGCTGCGGTTCCAGTGGATGATTGTCCCGCCGACATCGGTGGCGACCACGGCGCGGCTGACGGCATCGAGCACCGACGCCGGGGATAGGAAGAGCACGCTGTCACTCATTGACCGGACTCCTCCGCTGCATCCCCAAGCCAGAGGTCGACACGGCTTTCATTGTAAGACCCGCGCCGCACCCGTGGTGGCCTCATCACCACGACCCTCCCCCGCCCCCTCCGCCACCGCCGCCTGAGAAGCCTCCCGAGAACCCGCTCGAGCCCGACCCCGCCGGGGTTGAGGTGATGGTGCCGGCGGTGGTCACGGCGAAACCGTCGATGGAGTGGGAGAAGCCGGCTGCGGTGAAGGCGCCGTGCCCGCCGTACCAGCCGGGCTCGGGCAGCTCGCCGTCGAGCCCGGCGAAGGCCCGGGCCCACTTCTCGGTGGCACCGAACACGATGGCATAGGGCAGGTACTCGGAAAACAGGTGCTGCTGCTCGGCGAACCGGGCCCGGTCTCTCTCCGACTCGTCGATGAACCGCCGGAAGCCCTCCACCCGCCGCAGCACGCCCGTGCCCTTGGCCGTCCGGCGGGGCATGCGCTTGGCCGAGACCGCCAGCATCACTGCGCCGATCACCAGGGGGACGGCGACCAGGGCGGCGTGGGTGGCGGCGGCCAGCACCACCAGAAGGATGAGGGCCAGCACCAGGGCGATACCGGCGATGATCCGCCACCGGAGCCGGATCTTGTCGGGCCGGCCCACGAACCAGCCCTCGGCAAGGGCGTCGTCGTAGAGGGCGTCCTGCACCTGTCCGAGCCGGGTGGCGAAGGTGTTTCGCAGCGACGCCAAGGTGACCTCGGCGCCGTCCTTGAACAGGCCGTCGAGCAGGGAGCGCTCGTAGGCCCGCAGGTCGGCGCCGTCCCGGAGCTCGGTGAGCGTCCAGTCCGGTTTCCCGAAGAAGCCCTTCTTCGGGATCTCGTCGATGCGCAGGTAGCCCCGCACCGCCAGGTCGACGATGGTGGCCGTCACGTCGAGGGTGTTCGCCGCTTCGTCGACCAGAGTGCCCACCTGGCCCGGGCGGAGGCCGTCGGGAGGCACGTACTCGACGGGCGTCTCCCCGGCGCCGAAGGGCCCGAAAGACGGCCGCACAGTCTCCTCCTGGCCCGAGGTCGCAAACGCGGCGTCGACCGGCGAGCCGACGTAGCGGCGGTCGCGCCCGGTACGCCAGGCCAGGCGGCAGATGCCGAGAACGGCGACGACCAGCAGGGCCAGGCTGGCGGAGACGGTGGCCGGCGTGGCCGAGAACGCCCGGGTGAGGCTCCAGCGCTCGTCGAGCACCGGCCGCGGTGGCGGCACGGCCCCCTTGGCGAAGCCCACCACGACTGTGAGACCTTCGTTGGCGTCCAGCCCGCCCTGGGAGAAGGCCGCCACCCGGCCCGTCCGATCGGCCTTCGAGCACGCCAGCCGGGAGCCGCTCCCGCCGCCGAAGCAGGCCACGTCGGTGATGTCGGCGGGTGTGGTCACCCGGACGGTCACCGTTTCGATGGGCACCGACCACTCGGTGCCGACTGCGTTCCAGTAGAGCTCGTCGTGGTCGGGGAACCCGTTGAGCGCCGCCTTCACCCGGTAGGTGATGGTGTACCGGTGGGCGCCGGTGATGGTCCTATCGGGGTCGCCGATCTTGAGCCGGGTTGCGTTGCCGGCGCTGTCCTGCTCGTACTCGTCCGGCGTGCCCTCGGAGCCGTCGACGGAGAGCACGTCGAGGGGAAAGACCCGCTCGTAGCGGCTGTCGTAATCGAGGCGGACGGGGATATCGCGAAAGATGCCGTGGCGCCTGTTCGAGGCGAAGTCGTAGTCGATGGTCTCGGTCACCAGCATGGTGCCGGCGGCCTCGACCTGGATCTCCACGTGGTAGGCGGTGATGCGCTCACGACCGGCCTGGGCCGCGGCCGGCGCCCCGCCCGGGACGACAACCACAAGGAGGGCCAAGAGGGCCAGGAGGGCGACGATTGCCACCCGCCCGAACCGGTGACGCCCAGTGTCGTCTATCGCACGACGTGTCACCGGTTCGTGGGGGTTTCAGTCATCGGACTCCCCGAGCCTGGACACCAGGCTCCGGTGCGACTCCCGGAGGCGATCGAGGTCGGCCCGCAGGTCGGCGACTGCGTCCTCGAGGGCGGCGAGCCGGTCGGTGCGGGGGGCGGGGCGGGCGCCGTCGGCCGGCTCGTCGTGGTCGTCGTCGCCGGCCAGGGCTTCGGCCAGATCGCCGCCGAGGAGGTGGGCCCAGCGGCTCTCCTTCTGGCCCGGCCGGCGCTCGAGCCGGGCGGCCAGTGGCTCGTTGCGCCCGGCCAGCCGGCGAAGGGTGTCGTCGACCTCCTCCTGAGTGGTGAACGGGTGCAGCCGCTCGGTGCGGGACCGCAGTTCCCCGGCCGTCTGGGGGCCCCGCAACATCATCACCGAGAGTAGGGCGAGGTCCTCGGGTTCGAGGGCCAGCATCTCGCCCAGGGCGTGGCGGAACTTGTCGGCCCGGTTGGACCGGCTGTAGACGATCCTCACCACGTTGAGGGCCCGCAGGTTCTCCAGGGCGTTGCTCACCGTGGGCTCTTCGAGGCGGGTGACGGGGTTGCGATTCGACGTCTGGTTGCACGCGGACAACAGGGCGTTCATGGTCAGCGGGTAGTTGTCGGGAGTCGCCATCTCCTTCTCGATGAGACAGCCCACGATCCGCGACTGCACCGGTGTCAGGTTCACGGGTGCAAGGGTACGACGCCCGGCGCGAAATGATGCTGGTCGTGCCCCTCGCCCTCAGCGTGCTCGACCAGTCGCCCGTTCCCGACGGCTCGACCGCCGCCGACGCCATCCACCAGACCGTCGCCCTCGCACGGGCAACAGAGGCCCTGGGCTTCCGTCGGTACTGGGTGGCTGAGCACCACGGCACCCGCTCGTTGGCGGCCGCCGCCCCGGAGATCGTGATCGGGGCGGTGGCCAGTTCCACGTCGACCTTGCGCGTGGGATCGGGTGGCGTGCTCCTGTCGCACTACAGCCCCTTGAAAGTGGCCGAGACCTTCCGCACCCTCTCCGCGCTGTACCCCGGCCGCATCGACCTCGGGGTGGGCCGCACTCCCGGCGCCGACCCCGTGACCGAGGCTGCGCTCCAGTACCTGCCGGGCGTTCCGGGTGACGAGCGCTACGTCGACAAGGTGGTCGACCTTCTCGGGTTCCTCGCCGACCGGCTTGATCCGGGCCACCCCTTCGAGGGCGTGCGGGCCATGCCCGACGGCGTGGCCCCACCGCAGCTGTGGATGCTGGGGTCGAGCAGTCACAGCGGTGCGGTGGCCGCCTACCTCGGCCAACCCTTCGCGTTCGCCCACTTCATCACCTCGGCCTTCGGCCCTCAGGTCATGGCTGCGTACCGGCGGGGGTTCCAGCCGTCGACCGCCACCGTCGGTCCCGAGGCGCTGGTGGCGGTGGCGGTCATGTGCGCCGACACCGACGCCGAGGCCGAGCGTCTGGCCCGTTCGGCGGCGGTCTGGCGATTGCGTCCCGAGGGCGCCGAGCGGGGCCCCCTGCTCTCGCCTGAAGACGCGGCGGGGCGTGTACTCACCGGGCTGGAGGAGGCCAAGCTGGCCCAGAGCCGGGCGTCGACGGTGGTGGGAGGGCCGGTCCGGGTGCACGCCGAGCTGACGTCGCTGGCCGAGAGCTTCGGCGTCGAGGAGCTGATCGTGCTCACCATCTGTCACGACCCCGCAGCCCGCCGGCGGTCCTACGAGCTGCTGGCCGAGGCGTTCGGGTTGGGCGGTGGCGGGTAGAGGCCCTTCCATGCCCCAGGACATCGGTACCGAAGAAGCGTTGCGCCTGCACGGCGACGGTGCACAGTTGGTGGAGGTGCTGGGGAAGTCGGAGTACGGCGACGCACATCTGCCCGGCGCCATCCACATCCCGCTTCGCCGCCTCGACCGGGACGCACCGGGGATGCTCGACCGCAGTCGGCCGGTCGTCGTCTACTGCTTCGACTACCAGTGAGACCAGAGCCCCCGAGCCGCGTGCCGGCTCGAAACGCTCGGCTTCGGCGAGGTGTACGACTACGTGCCCGGCAAGGCGGCGTGGATGGCGATGGACCTACCCCACGAGGGCGACAAGGGACCGGACACGCGCGCCGGTGCGGTGGCTGACCGGGCTACCGCCACCTGCGGGCTCCATGACAAGGTGGCCAACATCGCCGATCGTGGCGGCGTATGCGTGGTGGTCGCCGACAGACTGGTGCTCGGTGTGCTCGACACCGAGGCCCTGGCCGCCGCCACCGGGACGGCGGCGGAGGCCATGAGCCCGGGGCCGAGCACGTTTCGGCCGTCGGTCCCCAAGGACGAGCTGGCCACCTACCTCGACGAGCACGACCTCGACCACACCCTCATAACCACCCTGGACGGCCGGCTGGTCGGTGTCGTCCGCCGGGAAGATCTGAGCCGCTGAGGGTCAGCCGGCGAGGAGGGCCGTGTGGCGCCCCGCCCCTACTTGCGGCGCAGACGCCGCCACCAAGGGACCTTCTTGCCGTCGCCGCCCTCGCTCATCTCGGCCATGATCCGCGGTCCGGCGGCGTTGACGATCTCCTCGGCAGCTTCCAGTAGCTCGGCCGCGCCGTCGTCGAGGCCCGGCGGCTCCGGCGGCGTCGGAGGGGCCACGAGGTTGCCGTGGGCCCAGTTGACGTCGGCCAGGCGGGGGGCGTAGCCGGTGCAGTCCGCCGGGCACCGCCACGGGGCCTCGGGGGCCAGGTCGATGTTGCATTTCCGCACCGTCTCGCCGCTGGGATAGGTCCGGCTCTCGTAGTTCTTGCAGTCGGTCCGCATCGGCATGGGATCCATCTTTCCAGCAAATTCGTAAATTCGGTTGACGGGGCGCGCGCCGCGTGGTCACCATGTACCCATGCGAGTAATGGCCTGGCAGCACGCGTGCAAGCCGATCGGGGGCGACCGAGGTTTCGCGCGCCTGCGTCCGGCCACGGGCCTTACGACCATGACCGCAACGCACGCCGCCGAGCGGTCGTTCGGCATCCACAACTACATCGAGCGGCCATGGGGCCCAGGAGGCGCATCACCGGGGTAGCGCCCGAACACCTCCACAGAAGGCCCCAAGGCCGCCGGGAACCTCCCGGCGGCCTTTCTCATTGCCACGAACCCGGTACAGCGACACGACAAGCCCGACACGACGAGTAGGAAGACACGAGAGGAGCAAGCAGATGTTGGCCGAGCGGCGGGAAAACGAGGAGCTCGACCAGGGTCACGATCAGGCGTGGCTGTGGAACAACGCGCGGTGCAACGACGGGACAGGGAACCTGGTGGCCCTGTTCTTCTCCGAGCAGCTCGACGACATCGCCCGGGCCAAGGCCTTCTGCGGTGCGTGCCCGGTGCAGGAGGCCTGCTTCGAGGCCGCCCTGATCCGGCGCGAGCCCTACGGGGTCTGGGGTGGGCGCCTGTTCTTCAAGGGCAAGGTGCTGGCGGTCAAGCGGCCCCGGGGCCGGCCGCCCAAGAACCCGCGTGGCGAGTTGGCCGTGGGCGAGGAGCCGACCACGCTCATCGCCTAGCGCCTCATCGCTTGACGGCAGAAGGCCGGCACACCTGCCGGCGGGCGTCCAGAGCCCGCCGGCGGGAAGTGTTGGCCGCAGCCCAGCCTTCGAAATCCGTTTCGCGGCCGGCGCAGACCGAGGCGAGGACCTCGGTACGCGCCGGCTCGGGGAGCCGGGGTAGGGCCCGGACCAGTTGGGGTACGGCGTCGTCGGACAGCTCGGCCAGGTAGGCAGGGTCGACCGCTTGCGTCCTGGCCGCCCGGTCGATGTTGTGGCGCACGACCACCGCCTCGGGGTTCACGATGTTGAGGCCGAACAGCAGGGCAAGTCCGGCCACCGCCGCCGCCGCCGGGAACCACGCCCGTTCGGCGGCGACGCCGGCCAGCCCGAGGCCGGCGAGCACGAGCACCACGCCGATCCACATCGCGAACACCGAGCTGTACAGCCGGAGCATGGTGAGGCCGTAGGCGTCCTGGTAGAGCCCAAGGCGGCGCAGGGCGACGGCCACGATGACCATGGTGAGGGCGATGGCCGCCTCGGCCATCACGGTGAAGCGTCGGGCGCGATCGGGGCCCGACAGGTCTGTGGTCGCCCGTAGCCCGATAAGGCTGGCGAGGGTGATGCCCGCCACCGCCAGCAGCTGGAAGAAGCCGGTGCGGGCGTACTCGGCGTAGGTCAGGCCCGCGGTTTCCAGGACGTGACGGCCGCCTCCGGAGAGGGCCACCACCTGGGCGCCGGCGAAGGCGGCGAAGAGGGCGAGGAGCGACCCGAGGACGACGGTGGCCTCGACGTAACCCAGGCGCCAGGGGAGCCCGGGAGCGGCAGGGGCGGGCTCGGCTGCCGTCACCCGCAGGAGCCCGGCCATGCCCCAGGCGCCGATGCCCAGGAGCACGGCGTGACCGATCACCGTCGCCGGCGACCACCAGGTGAAGAACCCGGCGAAGATGGCGTCGGCCGACGCCAGCAGGAGCCCGAGCACCACCAGGAGGGGCAGGGCCAGGCCGACGCCGCGCAGGAGCGCAGCCGAACGGCGGTGCTCGATGCTCGCAGCCACGAAGGCCGGGGCGGCCAGCCCGTGGCCCAGGGCGTGCACCGCCCGCACTACGACGTTCGGCAGGGGCAGGTCGAGCAGGCTCCCGCCGTTGGCGAGCGACGCCCCGAGCACGAGCAGGCCGGCGATGGCCAGGATGTCGAGCGGCAGCAGCCAGGGGCTCATCCGCGCGGAGAGGAACAGTCCGAAGGGCACGGCGGCAGCCAGCACGCCGGCGGCCTGCAGACTCGTTACCCGGCCGCTCACCAACACACCGGCCACCACGGCGACGACCAGCAACGTGCCCGCCAGGCCGGCGACGCCGGAGCGGACGGCGAGATCGGTCAGCACCGCGGCCCCGCCGGCGGCGACGAGCACCCGGCCGTCGGCCGGTCGCTCGACGCCCGTGCCCAGAGGCCGGGGTGACGTCTGCAGCACGCTCATCCCCGGGCCGCCGGCAGCACGACCACCATGCGGCACCCCTGGGGTCGGCGGGTCTCGACCCGGATGTCGCCCCCGTGCAGATCGACGATCCAGCGGGCGATAGCCAGCCCGAGCCCGGCACCGCCGTCCTTCGACGACCGGGCCGAGTCGGACCGGTAGAAGCGTTCGAACACCATGGTCTTCTCCTCTTCGCTGATGCCGGGGCCCTCGTCGCAGACCTCGATCGTGATTCCGGTCCGGTTGCTGATGGCCCGCAGTTCCACCGTGCCGCCGACAGGGGAGTGGCGGACGGCGTTGTCCAGCAAGTTGGCGACGACCTGGTGGATCCGGGCCCGATCGCCCTCCGCGGTCGCCCCGGCGGGCTCGATGCTCACCGCCACCCTCACGTTGTTCGTATGCAGACGGGTCTCGTCCGCCGCCTCCTCGAGCAGACGACCCAGCTCGAACACCCGGCGCTGCAGGGGGACTGCGCCCGACTCCAGGCGCGAAAGGTCGAGGAGCTGGGCGACCAGCGTCCCCAGCCGCTCGACCTGGCGCAGCATGGTCCGTAGGGTTTCTGGATCCGCCGGCTCCACCTCGTCGACCAGGTTCTCGAGCACAGCCTGCAGGGCGGTGATCGGTGTCCGCAGCTCATGCGAGACGTTGGCCACCAGCTCCCGGCGGACCCTGTCGACCTCGGCCAGCTGGGTGGCCATGCCGTTGAAGGCCCGGGCCAACTCACCCACCTCGTCACGCGACGTGGCGGTCACCCGCCTGCCGTAGTCGCCCCGGGCCATGGCGGCGGCGGCGGCGGCCATTTCCCGCAACGGCGACGTCATGCCGTGGGCCAGCACCTGCACGAGCCCGAGGGAGAGCGCGCCGGCGGCCAGGGCGCTCACCGCCGGCGAGGCGCCGGCGCCGGTGCCGACCGAGACCACCAGGACAGTGACGCCCACCGCGGCCACGATGACCGCGCCCAGCTTCATCTTGATGGAGGACAGGGGATCGAGCGGCCTCATGAGGCATCGAGGGCGTAGCCCACGCCGTGGACGGTGCGGACGATGTCGTTGCCGAGCTTGCGGCGGAGCGAGCGGATGTGGGAGTCGACCGTCCGCGCTCCGGAGCCGTCGCGGTAGCCCCAGACCTGGTGCAGCAGCTGCTCGCGTGAGGCCACGGCGCCGGGATGGGCCGCCAGCCATGAGAGCAGGTCGAACTCGGTAGGGGTGAGGTGGACCTCCTCGCCGGCCCGGCGGACCCGCCGGCTGCGGGCGTCGAGCTCGACGTCGCCCACCGTGACCAGCGTCGACGGCTCGACGCCCGTGCCCGGGAACACAAGCGTCCGCTCCATGCGGCGGAGGATGGCGTGGACCCGGGCCACCAGCTCCCGTGGGCTGAAGGGCTTGCTCATGTAGTCGTCGGCGCCGACGGCCAGCCCGATCAGCATGTCGGTCTCGGAGTCGCGGGCGGTCAGCATGAGCACGGGCACCGGCCGGTCCTTCTGCACCTGGCGGCAGACCTCGAGGCCGTCGAGGCCGGGGAGCATGAGGTCGAGGATCACCAGGTCGGGGCGCAGCTCGTGGCACAGGGCCACGCCCGCCGGACCGTCGCCGGCGATGGCGACGGCGAAGCCCTCGCTGCGCAGGCGGGCCGCCACCGCCGAGGCGATCGACGCCTCGTCCTCGATGACGACCACGGTCCGCTGCTTCATGTCAGTCAGGATAAGAACCCGATGTGCAGGAGTCCTGCGTAGCACGTGGAGATTCGGTGCAGAATTCATCCATGAGCAGCCAGGAGCAACCCGAGGACCGCCAGCCCGAGGACCAGCCGGAAGCGGCTGAGACCGAGACCACCCAGGACGCCGTGCCCGCTGACGGGGCGGCACTGGACGACGCCACACCCGACGCCGCCGAGGGCGACGACGACGACGCCCCGCCCACCGAGGACGAGCGCATCGAGGCGATCACCGAGCGTATCGACAAGGCCCGTGCCCAGGCCGAGGAGGCCGGCGTGCTCGTCGACACCGACGAGGAGACCTACGCCGACAGCGGAGCCACCGAAGCCGACGACGACCAGACAATCACCCCGCCGGGCTGACCTCCGGGCAGGGGCGACAGTTTGTGCCCCTATCGATCTATAGCGAGCCGATCTGTCTCGTCGTTCCCGGCACTGATCAATGGCTCCCCGGCCGCTCGCCCGATCACCGTCGGTCTCGATGGCAGCTGTGCAGTTCTGTCTCGGCGGCGCGCCAGAACTCCTCCGACGAGGCGAGTCGGTCGGAATTGTTCTGAGCTGAAGTTCCCCGCCCCGCCCCGCCCCGCCCCGCCCCGCCCCGCCGCCTCGCCCCACTCACGCCGCCGGCGGCGGCCGTTGTCGGTGCCGGGCCCGGTTGTGGGCGCCGCACGCCAGTTGCCCGTTGGCCTCGGTGGTCAGCCCCCCTTCCGACCAGGGAACGACGTGGTCGATCTGGCAACGCTCGGCCGGGAGGTCGCAGTAGGGATGGAAGCACTCGCGGTCTCGCACCTCGACCGCCCGGCGGGTGGCCCCGGTGAAGACCCGCTGGCGAACCCCGACGTCTTT
>JBBQRO010000001.1:0-88066 GCA_038214685.1 Acidimicrobiales bacterium | reverse complement strand
GTTAAGCACGCCGCCAGCGTTCGTCCTGAGCCAGGATCAAACTCTCCATCGAGACCTCGAACCGACCGACCCTGCATTTCGACAGGTCTACTTCGATCAGCCCAAAATCGGAGAGTCGGCTTGCGAGGTAACTGAACCTCGTTTGCCAACTGGCACAGAAACGGGCTGACTTCTATGTGAAATCGTTGTCCGTTTCAGTGCAAATACTATGCGACCCCATGGGTATGAGGCCGCCCGCACTGGCTTCTAGCTCTCTGTTCCGTTTTCAAGGAGCGCTGGCCAGGCACACGTCCGAGGACGTTGGTGCCTTTGCTCGACTAGCTGCCTTTCGGCACGGCCCTGGGTCGATCTTGCGGATCAGCTCAGGGCGCTAGGCGCAAGAGGTGAACTTATCAGCTCCTGCTGCGCTTGGCAACCTCGTCCCCGTGAGGGAGCGGCGGTCACCCGGCGTGGAAGACATGATAGCTGCGCTTGCCCCGCTTCAGGACGACGAAGCTGCCGGCGAGCAGGTCGGCCGGTCCCAGTCGTCGCTTGAGATCGTCCTGGCGGACTCCGTTCACCGAGATCCCTCCCTGGGTGATGGCTTGGCGGGCCGCCGATCTGGAGGGCACCAGGCTGGACTCGGTCAGCAATTCGACCAGCGCCACACCCTCGCCTTCGAGGCGAGTCGCCGGCAGCTCGCTGGACGGCGCGTCGGCGAATGCCGACGCCAATGCGGCGGCGTTCAGTGCCCGCAGATCGTCGCCGAACAGAGCGGCGGAGGCCTCCCCGGCCGCGGTGGCCGCCGCCCCGCCGTGCACAAGCGACGTCACCAGCTCCGCCAGCGTGCGGTGAACGGCCCGTTCGCCGGCGCGGCCGGACATGGCCTGCTCCATCTCGACGATCTCCGGCTCGTCCAGGAAGGTGAACGTGCGCAGGTAGCGGCCGACGTCGCGATCATCGGTGTTCATCCAGAACTGGAAGAACGCGTATGGGCTGGTGCGGACCGGGTCGAGCCAGACGTTGCCTGACTCGCTCTTGCCGAACTTGGTGCCGTCGGCCTTGGTGACCAGCGGCCAGGTCAGCCCGTAGGCCTCGGCGAAGCGAGCGCGACGGATCAGATCGATGCCGGCGGTGATATTGCCCCACTGGTCGCTGCCACCGACCTGCAGCCGGCACCCCCCGGTTCCAGGAAGATCGGTGTCGAAGAGGTGGAGGAAGTCGTAGGCCTGCAGCAGCATGTAGGTGAATTCGGTGAAGGAGATGCCCTGGTTGGCCTCGGCGAAGCGGACCCTCACCGATTCCTTGGCCAGCATGGCGTTGACCGTGAAGTGCTTCCCCACGTCACGAAGGAAGTCGAGGAGCGACAGGGGCGCCAGCCAGTCGGTGTTGTCGAGCAGCACGGCCCCCGCCGGGCCGGGGTTGAAGTCGAGGAGACCCTCGAGCTGGGTGCGAATGCCAGCGGCGTTGGCGGCGATCTGCCCCGGCGACAACACCGGGCGCTCGACCCGCTTGCCGGTGGGGTCGCCGACCCGCGTGGTCCCCGCGCCCAGCAGCACGATTGGCCGATGCCCGTACGCCTGGAACCGACGCAGGGCCAGCACCCCGACCAGGCTGCCGACGTGCAGGCTGTCGGCGGTGACGTCGATGCCGTGGTAGACGGTGAAGCGCTGGCCGGCCAGCTTGGCCGCCAGCTCGTCATCGGTGACCTGGTGGATCAGGCCCCGCCTGCGCAGCTCGTCGAAGACGTCCCCGGACACGACCGGACCGTACCCGAGGCCTCACTCAGCGAGGCGCGATTTCTCTCAGGGGCCGCTCGGGCCCTGGCTTTCCGCTCAGGGGGCCGCTCGGGCCCTGGAAACCCCCACCGCGCCGGGCACGAAGAACCTCCACGGCACCTCGGCCGCCACCGACAGGCCCACGCGCCCACTGACCCCGGGCAGTGCCGGTGGCGGCGTGCCGTCGTCGGCCACCTCGATGCCCCGATCGCCGGTCGCGAGATCGGCGCCGTCGAAGCTGCGGTCGACGCCCAGGGCCTGGCACAGCTTTCCCGGACCGTTGGCCAGGTCACGGTCGAGGCGGGCCGTCGGGCCCCGGGCGACGCGCATGGCCTCGAGCCCGGCCAGGGCGGTCAGCCCCCGGAGCAGCACAGCCGACGCTTCGCCCTCCGGGCCGCACACCACGTTGGCGCAGAAGTGCATGCCATAGGTGAAGTACACGTAGAGGTGCCCGGGAGGGCCGAACATGGTGGCGTTGCGGGCGGTCCGGCCTCGGAACGCGTGGCTGGCCGGGTCGGCACCACCGGCATAGGCCTCCACCTCGACGATGCGCCCGATCCGCTCGCCCCGCACGAGCAGCTTGTTGAGCAGCACCGGGGCCAGCGCCAGGCTGTCGGCCTCGAAGAACGCCCGGGGCAATCCGTTCACGGCCGGTCAGCGGGTGGAGACCCGGATGCTCCCGGCGCCGGACCGGGCCGTGATCGCCCGGGCCGAGCCCTGCTGTTGGTCCACGCTGAGCTCGACCTTGCCGGCGCCGGCGTCGGCGTCGACCCGGTACCCACCTGAGGCAGACGGCAGGACCAGGTCGATGCTGCCGGCGCCCGTGCGCAGCCCCACCCGGCCGGGCGGCTCGGCCAGAGTGAGGCGGATGCGCCCGGCCCCCGTGGTGGCGTCGAAGAAGGCGGCCACCAGATCGACCCCGTCGACGCTTCCCGCGGACGTCTTGACCCGCGCCGGCCCGCGGGTTCGGGTCAGACGCACACCACCGGCCCCAGTGTCCACCTCGACCATGCCGGCGACGTCGTCGACCGACACCGACCCGCGGTCGCTGCGAACCCGAACGGCCACCCCGGAAGGCACCTCGAGGCGATAGTCGACCCGACAGCCCACGGCCAGGAACCTCGGGCAGGCGGCCCGGATCCGCAGCACGCCGTCGGCGAGGGTCTCGGTGGTGCTGGGCGCACCGCCCAGGTACCGCCGGGCCCGCTCGACCTGGGCGGCGCCGTCCGCCCCGACCACCACCTCGATCCGCCCCCCCTCCACATCGACCTCGACGGAGCGGATCGGTCCCGGCTGGGTGAAGGTGGTCAGGTCCTCCTCGGGAGCGAAGGTGGCCAGGCCGGCGACCACCACCCCGGCCGTGCCCACCAGGGCGATGAGGACCGCGGCGACCCTCCGGAGGCTCAAGCCGAGAGCCTTCCCTCGTCGAGCGCCAGCCGCTCCCGGAAGGCGCGCAGCTGCGCCTCCACCGGCACCGGGCCGGCGCCCCCGGCCGTCGTGCGCCGCCTCACCGCCGCCCCGGGCTCGAGCAGTGCGGCCGCGTCGGCGCCGAGCCGGGGGTGGGCGGTCACCAGGTCGACCAGGGACGCCGGGCCGGCGGACGCGTCGCGCACCAGCCCGGCGACCACGTGGTGGGCATCGCGGAACGGCATGCCCGCGACCACCAGCCACTCGGCGAGGTCGACGGCCGCCGCCGCCGTCTCCGGGGCATCGGCGGCGGCGGCCATGCGTCCGGCGTCGAAGGTGGCGGTGGCCAGCAGCCCGGCCATGGCGGCCAGGGCCAGGTTCACCTGCTCAACTGCGTCGAACAACGGCTCCTTGTCCTCCTGCAGGTCCCGGTTATAGGCCAGTGGCAGGCCCTTGAGGGTGACCAGCAGGCCGGTGAGGTGGCCGATCAGCCGGCCGGACTTGCCGCGCGCCAGCTCGGCCACGTCGGCGTTCTTCTTCTGGGGAAGCATCGAGCTGCCGGTGGCCCACGCGTCGTCCAGCCGCAGGAAGCCGAACTCGGCGCTCGACCACAGCACGACCTCCTCGCCCATCCGGGACAGGTGCACGCCGAGCAGGGCCAGGTCGAAGAGGGCTTCGGCCACGAAGTCGCGATCGCTCACCGCGTCGAGGGAGTTGTCGAAGGTGGCGGCGAAGCCCAGGTCGGCGGCGGTGGCCACCGGGTCGAGCGGGAGGGAGGACCCGGCCAGGGCGCCGGCGCCCAGCGGGGAGACGTCGAGGCGCCGGCGGGTGTCGACCAGGCGGTCGACGTCGCGGGCCAGGGCCCAGCCGTGGGCCAGCAGATGATGGGCCAGCAGCACCGGCTGGGCCCGCTGCAGGTGGGTGTACCCCGGGAGGTAGGTGCCGTCGGCGGCGGCGGTGGCGGCCCGCGCCGACAGCACCTCCTGCAGGGCCAGGATCCGCGCCCCCACCCCCGCCAGCTCCCGCTTGGCCCACAGGCGCAGGTCGGTGGCCACCTGGTCATTGCGACTGCGGCCGGTGTGGAGGCGTCCGCCGGCGGCGCCGGCCAGCTCGGTGACCCGCCGCTCGACCGCGGTGTGGACGTCTTCGTCGGTGGCGGCGAAGACGAAGGAGCCTGCGGCCAGCTCGGCGTCGACAGTGTCCAGGGCGGCGAGCAGGGCGGCGGCGTCGTCGGCTGACACCAGGCCGGCCCGAGCCAGGCCACGCACGTGGGCCCGCGAGCCGGCGACGTCGTCGGCAGCCATCCTCCGGTCGACGTGGAGGCTGGCGGTGAACGCCCACAGCTCTTCGGCCGGCCCCCCAGCGAGGCGGCCCTGCCAGAGGGTCAAGAGCGGGCCTGGCGGGCCGCCCACGTCTGGACGCCCAGACCGAACAGGCGGACGAAGCCCTCGGCGTCGGAGTGCCGGAAGGAGTCGGCCGCGTCGTAGGTGGCCAGGCCGTAGTCGTACAGACCCACGTCGCTGCGGCGGCCGGCCACCGTGCAACGGCCGGGCTCACAGCGCAACCGGACCTCGCCGGTGACGTAGCGCTGCGTCTCGATCATGAACGCGTCGAGGGCCATCTTCAGCGGCGAGAACCACAGGCCGTCGTAGACCAGCTCGGCCCAGCGGGGCTCGAGGCGGTGCTTCTCGTGGAAGACGTCGCGCTCGAGGGTCAAGCCCTCGAGGTCGGCATGGGCCATGAGCAGGGCCAGCGCTCCGGGGCATTCGTAGACCTCGCGGCTCTTGATGCCCACCCGCCGGCTCTCCACCATGTCGATCCGACCCCAGCCGTAGGACCCGACCACGCTCCCCACGTGGCCCACGAGCTCGTGCATGGGCATGGCCCGACCGTCGACCGCCACCGGCAGCCCGGCCTCGAAGGCCACGACCAGCTCCACCGGCTCGGTGGTCGTCGGTCGGGTCAGGGTGTAGACGTCCTCGGGCGGGGAGGTCCACGGGTCCTCCAGTACGCCGCACTCGATGGCCTTGCCCCAGAGGTTCTCGTCGATCGAATACGGGCTGGCCCGGGTGACGTTCACCGGGATGTCGTGGCGCTCGGCGTAGGCGATGGAGGCCTCACGGGTCAGTCCCCATACCCGCACCGGGGCCAGGAGCTCCAAGTCGGGGGCCAGGGCGCGCACACCCACCTCGAATCGGACCTGGTCGTTGCCCTTGCCCGTGCACCCGTGGGCCACGGCGTCGGCGCCGAAGGCCCGGGCCGCCTCCACCAGGTGACGGACGATAACCGGTCGCGAGAGCGACGACACCAGGGGGTAGCGGCCCTCGTACATGGCGTTGGCCCGCAGGGCCGGGGCCACGAAGTCGGCGGCGTACTCCTCCCGGCAGTCGACCACGACCACCTCTGCGGCACCGGCTGCGAGGGCCCGCTCCTTGAGCACGCCGAAGTCACCCCCCTGGCCGACGTCGACGGCCACGGCCACGACTTCCACACCCCACTCCTCGGCCATCCACCGCACGGCCACCGACGTGTCGAGGCCTCCGCTGTAGGCGAGCACCACTTTCTTTGCCATGTTCTTGATCCCTTTCTAGAGCCCGGCCAGTTCGGACAACCGCCGGGCCACCGCTTCCCCACCCACCCGTTCGCTGGTGATCACCAGCACCGTGTCGTCGCCGGCCACGCTTCCGAGCACGTCGGCCAGGCCGGCGCGGTCGATGGCCGAGCCCACCACGTGCGCCGAGCCGGGCGGCGTCCGCAGCACGACCAGGTTGGCCGAGTGGGCCACCTCCACCAACCACTCCCCCAGCACCCGCTTGAGATGGCTCTCGGGTGCCACTCGGTCCTTCGGCAGCTCGGGAATGGCGTAGACGGTGTCGCCGCCGGCCATGCGCACCTTCACCGCGCCCAGCTCCTCGAGGTCGCGCGACACCGTCACCTGGCTGGCCACCACGCCGTCGGCGGCCAGCAGCTCGACGAGCTGGTCCTGGCTGGCCACCGCGTGCTCCTCCAGGATGCGGGCCACCCGGTGCTGGCGCTGCGGTTTCGCCAGCCTCACGGCTGGCTCAAGTGCTCGTCGGGCGCCGCCGCTCGGGCGGCGCGTGCCAGCCTCACGGCTGGCTCAAGTGCTCGTCGGGCGCCGCCGCTCGGGCGGCGCGTGCCAGCCTCACCTCTGGCAAACAGACTTCACGACGAACGATCGTCATTGCGATAGCAGCCAGACGAGGAGGCCGCGCTGGGCGTGCATGCGGTTGGCTGCCTGCTGCCACACCGCGCTCTGGGGCCCGTCGATCACCGAGGCGGCCACCTCCTCGCCCCGGTGGGCGGGGAGGCAATGGAGGAAGAGAGCGCCCGGCGCCGCGCCGGCCATCAGCTCGTCGTCGACGGTGAAGTCGGCGAAGTCCTGG
This sequence comes from Acidimicrobiales bacterium, assembly GCA_038214685.1. GTDB lineage: Bacteria > Actinomycetota > Acidimicrobiia > Acidimicrobiales > AC-14 > CADCTB01. Next base: position 81,498 of record JBBQRO010000001.1, on the reverse strand, counting down.
GCGCGCTTCGCCGCCTCCTCCTCCTGGCCCATCGACGCCCACACGTCGGTGTAGACGGCGTCCACGCCGGCGACGGCCTCGGCCGGATCCGACGTCAGCTCGCTCACGCCGTCGGCCGGCGGCGCGTAGCCGGCCGGCGTGGCCACCCGCATGTGTATCCCGGCCAGGGCCGCCCCGGCCATCAACGACCGACAGACGTTGTTGCCGTCACCGATATAGGCCACGCTGCGTCCCTCCAAGGGCCCCAACCGCTGGCGCAACGTCAGCAGATCGGCCAGGACCTGTACCGGGTGGGCGTCGTCGGACAGCAGGTTGACGACCGGCACCGTCGACGAAGCGGCCATCCGCACCAGCTTGTCGTGCTCGAACACCCGCCCACCGATGACGGCACAGAACTCGGAGAACACGCGGGCCAGGTCCTCCGCGGTCTCCCGGGTGTCGATGCCCACTTCCTCGTTGCGCAGGCTGATGGGATGCCCCCCGAGCTGGACAACCGCCATCTCCATCGAGACCCGCGTGCGGTTCGACGGCTTCTCGAACATCAGGGCTGCGCCTCGGCCGGCCAGCACCTGCGGGGGATCGGGCGTTTCGGCCAGGTCGAGCACGGCCGCCAGCTCGTCGGCCGACAGGTCGTCGATGTCGAGCAGGTGCCTCAGCACGAGAGGACGCTCCCGAGCACGGCCAGAGCTTCGTCGATCTCGTCGTCGGACACCAGCAGCGACGGCGCGACCCGGATGGCGGTGGGAGTGACCGGGTTCACGACGAGTCCTTGTTCGAGGGCGGCGGTGGCCACGTCTCTCGACGGTCGGTCAGCCAACTCGGCGGCGAGGAGCAGGCCGCGGCCCCGCACCGAGTTCACGCCGGCCATCGCCGCGAGGCCCTCGCTCAGGCGGGCACCGGCGCGGGTGGCCCGGGCCGGCACGTCCTCGGCCTCCATGACCGCCAGCGTGGCGCGGGCGGCGGCGGCGGCGAGGGGCTGGCCCCCGAAGGTCGTCCCGTGGTCGCCGGGCACGAAGGCCGCGGCCACCTCGGCCCGGGCCCAGCACGCCCCGATGGGCATGCCGTTGCCCAACGCCTTGGCCAGGGTGACGATGTCGGGGCTGACGCCTTCGTGCTGGAACCCGAACCAGCGGCCGGTGCGACCGAGGCCGGTCTGGACCTCGTCGAGGATGAGTAGTACGTCGCGCTCGTCGCACAGCCGGCGGACGTCGGCCAGCCACCCCTTGGGCGGGACGTTGACCCCGCCCTCGCCCTGGATGGGCTCCACCAGCACGGCGGCCACGACCTTGGGGTCGACGGCGGCGTCCATGGCGTCGATGTCACCAAGGGCCACGTGGCGGAACCCCTCCGGCATGGGTTGAAAGGGCTCGTGCTTCGTCGGCTGGCCGGTGGCGGCCAGGGTGGCAAGGGTGCGGCCGTGGAAGGACCCGTAGGTGCTGACCACCGCGTACTTTCCGTGGCCGTTCCGGCCCCGACCAGCACCGCCGCCCCATTTGCGGGCCAGCTTGATCGCGCACTCGTTGGCCTCGGCGCCGGAGTTGGCGAAGAAGACCTTTCCCTTGGGCCCGCCCCCCGGGCGAGCCTCCCCACCACCGCCGATCAGCCGGTCGAGGGTCTCTGCCACCTCGGGACCGATCGTTGTCCCGTACAGGTTGCAGACGTGCAGGAGGGTACGAGCCTGCTCGGCGATCGCCTCGGCCACCACCGGATGGGCATGCCCGAGCGACGTGACCGCCAGCCCGCCGAGGAAGTCGAGGTAGGCCTTGCCGTCGACATCCCACAGCCGGCTGCCCTCGCCCCGCACGAACGTCACCGGCTGGGGCGGATAGTTGTCCATGAGGAACGTCATGCGCTGACCATGGTGCCGATGCCGTCACGGGTGAACATCTCCAGGAGCAGAGCGTGGGGTACCCGCCCGTCGAGGATGTGGGCGTGGGCCACGCCGTTGCGCACCGCTCGGGTGCATGAGGCGATCTTCGGGATCATCCCGCCGGTGAGGATGCCCTCCTCGACGAGGGTGTCGAGCTCGTCGGCCGAGGCGGTCGGGATCAGGCTGAACGGGTCGGCCACGTTGCGCAGCACGCCGACCACGTCGGTCAGGTACACCAGCTTCTCGGCGCCGACGGCCTCGGCCAGGGCGCCGGCGGCAGTGTCGGCGTTGATGTTGTACGCCTGGCCTTCCGGATCGGTGCCGATGGTGGCCACCACGGGAATGAGATCCTCGGCCAGGAGGCGCTCGAGGATGCCCGGGTTGATGGCCTCCACGTTGCCGACGTAGCCGAGGTCGGGGTGGCGGGCCGACGCGGTGATCAGGCCGGCGTCCTCACCCGAGAGCCCGACGGCCAGGGGCCCGTGCACGTTGATGGCGGCCACGATGTCGCGATTGACCTTGCCCACCAGCACCATGCGGGCGATGTCGAGGGTGTCTGCGTCGGTTACCCGCAGGCCCTCGCGGAACTCCGCCACCTTGCCCAGCCGGTTCATCAGCTGGCCGATCTGCGGCCCGCCCCCGTGCACGACCACCGGCCGCATCCCCACCGACCGCATGAGCACCACGTCCTGGGCGAACAACCCGGCCAGGTCGGGATCGGTCATGGCCGCCCCGCCGTACTTGACCACCACCACCCGGCCTCGGAAGCGCTGGATGTAGGGCAGGGCCTCAACCAGGACAGCGGACTTGGTGAGCGACTGCGGGCTCACGACGTCCTCATGTTCTCGGCGATGTACTCCGGGGACAGGTCGGTGAAGGTGACCACGGCCGTGCTGTCGCCCAGCCCGAGGTCGGCGGTGATCTCAACCTCGCGGCCGCCGATGGCCGCCTTGGCTGCGGCCGCGTCGTGGGAACTGGCCACCCCTCCCCGGCACACCTCCACCGCCCCGTAGGAGATAGAGACCCGGTCGGGGTCGAAGGCCGCGCCGGCGCTGCCCAGCTCGCTCACGATGCGGCCCCAGTACGGATCGGCCCCGTACAGGGAGCACTGCACGAGCTGGCTCTCGGCCACCTTGCGGGCGGCGCGCCGGGCGTCGTCGACAGAGGCGGCGCCGGTGACCCGTATACGCGCCCGCCTGGTGGCGCCCTCTGCCCCGTCGGCCATGAGGGTGGCCAGCTCGGCGCAGACGTCGGCCATGAGCGCGGGCAGTCCGGTGCGGGGACCGGCGCCCCCGGCGGCCAGGGCGATCACCGTGTCGTTGGTGGACGTCGCCCCGTCGACGCAGAGCTCGTTGAACGACCCGGCCACGGCTGCGGTGAGGGCGGCGTGCAACTCGGCGGGCGACGCCGATGCGTCGGTGGTCAGCACGGCCAGCATGGTGGCCATGTCGGGGGCGAGCATGGCCGCCCCCTTGGCGATCCCGCTGACGACGAAGCCGTCGCCGGCGTGGAGCACGTCCTTGGGGCTCAGGTCGGTGGTCATCATGGCCAGGGCGGCGTGGGGATAGCCGGCCTCATGGCGGGCGGCGAGCACCGGGGCGATGCCCGACTCGAGGGCGGCGAACGGGAGCGGGATGCCGATGAGCCCGGTCGAGCACACCAGCACCTCCTCGGGCCGACAGCCCAGGCCTTCGGCCACGAGCGAGCAGGTGCGCTCCGCCTGTTCCCGCCCGGTGGCGCCGGTGGCGGCGTTGGCGTTGCCGCTGTTGATGACGACGGCGGACGCGTAGCCACCCGTGGCTTCGAGGTGGGCCCGGCTCACCTGCACCGGGGCGGCCGGCGCCAGGTTTGAAGTGAAGACCGCGGCCGCCGGCACGGGCCGTCCGTCGGCCGTGGCTACCAGGGCCAGGTCGGCAGCGCCGCTCTCCTTGATGCCGCAGGCGATACCGGACGCGACAAAGCCAGGGACGTGCTGACTCACGGATACACTCCGATCGAGGAGAGGCCCGACGTCTCGTCGAGGCCAAGGAGCAGGTTGGCGCACTGCACGGCCTGGCCGGAGGCGCCCTTCACCAGGTTGTCGAGGGCGGCCAGGACCACGATCCACCCGGTGCGCCCGTCGTACCGGGCGGTGAGGTGGACGGCGTTGGAACCCCAGGTGGCCTTGGTCGACGGGCTGGTGGGCGACACGACCACGAACGGCTCATTGGCATAGGCGCCGGCCAGGATGGCCAGGACCTCCTCGGTCGACGTGGTGGCGCCGGTAGCCGGCCGGGCGTAACAGGTGGCCAGGATGCCCCGGGTCATCGGCGCCAGGTGGGGGGTGAACAGCAGGGTGGCGCCGACGGACTGCTCCATCTCCGGGGTGTGCCGGTGGTCGAGCAGGCCGTAGGCGGTGAAGTCCTCGTTGGCGGTGCCGAAGTGGGTGCCGTGCTTGAGCGCCCGCCCGGCCCCCGACACCCCGCTGGCCGCGTCGACGATGATCCCGCTCGACTCGATGGCCCCGACGGCGGAGAGGGGGGCCAGGGCCAGGGCCACAGCCGTGGGGTAGCACCCAGCGGAGGCCACTGCGTCGACCGTGACGATGTGGTCGCGGTGCAGTTCGGGCAGCCCGTAGGCGAACCGGTCGAGCAGTTCGGGCGCCACGTGGGCCTCGCCGTACCAGCGCTCGTAGACGGGCGGGTCGCGTAACCGGAAGTCGGCGCCCAGGTCGACGACCTTCACGCCGGCGTCGAGCAGCCCGGGCATCAGGCGCTGCGACGCGCCGTGGGGCAGGGCCAGGAAGACCAGGTCGACATGGTTCACCCCCGCCGAGTCGAACGTCTCGAACGCCAGGCCGGGATAAGCGGCAGCCAGGCTCGGATAGAGAGCGCCGACTAGGGTCCCGGCCTGGGTGTCGCCCGTCGCCCACGCCACGTCCAGGTCGGGATGGGAGTGGCACAGGCGCAGGAGCTCGGCCCCCGCATAGCCCGATGCTCCGACGACCCCGACCCGAACCACGGGACTGATAATACATGATGATGAATAATCATTCAACTCGTTTCGGTCTGGCCATCGTCGTGGTCGGCCTCCTGAGCGGGGCATGTGGCGGCGGCTCCGACGAGGGCGCGGCCACTAACAAGGCGGACTGGGAGAAGAAGTACGCCAGCATCGTCTCGGTGGTGAGCGACGACCTTGACCGCTCGGTGCAGGCCCTCAACGCCGGCCAGCGCCCGGTGGTGCTGTCGGAGTGCACCCAGCTGCAGGAGGATCTGGCCGACGCCCGCGAGGCGCTGCCCGTGCCCGACGCCACCGTCGACGCAGCGATGCGCGCTGCGCTCGACGCAACGGGCACCGCGGTGGCGACCTGCGTGGAAGGGGCCCGGGTGGCCAGCGACGCCTCGATCATCGAGAAGGCCCAGCGGGAGATGAAGACCGCCCGCGAGAGATACGACGCGGCCCAGGGCGCGATCGTCGCCTGGCAGTAGGCGGGTCAGCCCCGCAGGCGGGCGGGATGGGCGGCGGTGACGGCCTCGATGCAGCGGAGGCGAAGGGTAGTCAGCTCGTCCTCGGTCAGGGTGTGGTCGAGGGTCGAGAAGCGCAGCCGCCAGGCCAGGCTCCGCACCCCTTGCTTACCGCTCGCAGGGCCGCTCGGGCCCTCCATCTGGGCGCTGCGGAAGACGTCGAACAGCTCGATGCGCTCGAGCACGTCGCCCGCCGCCCGGCGCAGGGTCCGTTCGACAGCGGCCGCCGGCACCGGCTCTTCGACCACGAAGGCAAGGTCGATGTCGGCCGAGGGGAACCGGCTGACCGGCCGGTAGTCGGCGGGGCGGCGGGAGGTGGCGAGCAGCGCCTCCAGGTCGACCTCCAACCAGCCCACCCGGCCCTCGATACCGTGGGCGGCCAGCACCTGCGGATCGATCTCGCCGATGGCGCCCACTGTCCGGCGCCCGGCCACGACCACGGCGCTGCGGGTGGGATGGAGGCCGACCACTGGGGCCGCCTCCAGTGACACGTCGACCAGGCGCATGCCGTCGGTGAGCAGGTTCCAGATGCGCACCGCGTCATGAGCGTCGCGCCGGCCCAGGGCGAAGGCGAGGCGCTCGGGTTCGACCGGGAGCTGCTCGCCCTCCGGCGCCGGCGGCAGGAACACGTGCCCGATCTCGAACAGGCCGAGGTCGGGGCGGCGGTGGCCGGCGTTGGCGGCGAGGGCCCGCAGGAGGCCTGGCAGCAGCGACGGCCGCAGGATCGACTCCTCCGCCGTGAGGGGATTCTCGATCTCGACCGCTTCGGGGGGCAGGCCGGCCCGGACCAGGTCGTCGGCGGACAGGAACGACGTGGCCCATGCCTCGGACAGGCCGGCGCCCACCAGGACCTCCCTGACCGCCCGACGGTGGCGCTGGTACGGCGTGAGCCCGCCGACCTGGGTGATGGCTGGCAGGGTGCGGGCGATCTGGGTGTAGCCGTGATGGCGGGCCACCTCCTCGATCACGTCGATCTCCCGCGCGCAGTCCGGTCGCCACGAGGGAATGTCGACCCGGAAGTCGCCCTCGCCCGTTGGCGTACAGCGGAAGCCGATGGGCTGCAGGTGCCCCGACACGTCGGCCGCCGACAGGTCGGTGCCCAGGATGGCGTTGACCCGCGTCGTGCGCAGCACCACCCGGCCCGGTCGGGGTAGGTCGACCTGCACGTCGACCATGGGACCGGTCACCGACGCGCCCGCCACCTCGCCGGCCAGCTGGCAGAAGCGGGCCACGGCCCGGGCCACCCCTTCGGGGTCGACGCCGCGCTCGAATCGCACCGACGCCTCGGTGCGCAGACCCAGTCGCTTCGAGGTGCGGGCGATGGCGACGGGATCGAACCACGCAGTCTCCAGGGCCACCGTGGCGGTGGCCGCGCTGATCTCACTCGACGCCCCGCCCATGACGCCGGCGATGCCCACGCCGGCGCCTTCGGCGTCACAGATGAGGCAGTCGTCGGGGCCGAGGACGCGCTCGGCGTCGTCGAGGGTGACGAGAGTCTCTCCGTCGCGTGCCCGGCGCACAAGGAAGCCCCGTCCCGGCAGCCGGTCGAGGTCGTAGGGGTGGTTGGGCTGGCCCAGCTCGAGCATCACGTAGTTCGACACGTCGACCAGGTTGTTGATTGGCCGCATCCCGGCCAGCGTCAGGCGCTGGGCCATCCACTGGGGCGACGGCCCGATGGTCACTCCCGACAGGACGGTGGCGGTGAACTGGGGGCAGAGGTCGGCCGACTCGACCACCACGGTGACGGTGGCGCCGGTGCCGTCACCGCCGGTGGCCGGCAGCTCGGGAATGGCGAACGGCACCTTGAAGTGGGCAGCCAGGTCGCGCGCCACGCCGGCAACTGAGAGGGCGTCGGGGCGGTTGGGTGTGACGTCGAGGTCGAAGACCACGTCGGCGACGATCCCGAGGGCCTCGGTGAGCGGCGTTCCGGGCGCTAGGCCGGCGTCGAGGAGCATGATGCCGTCGCCGTCGGAACTCAGGGTCAGCTCGGTGGACGAGCACAGCATCCCGTTGGACCACTGGCCCCGGACGTTGCGGCGGCCGATCCGCATGCCTCCCGGCAGCCGGGCCCCGACGGGAGCGAGGGGCACCATGTCCCCGGCGGCGAAGTTGAACGCACCGCACACGATCTGCAGGTCGGTCCCGTCGCCGGCGTCGACATCGACCACCTGGACCTTGTCGGCATTGGGATGGGCCCGGGTGGCGAGCACGCGTGCGACCACCACGTCAGCCAGGCCCTCCCCGATGGTCTCTACCCCCTCCACGACCAGCCCAAGTCCGGAGAGCGCGGCGGCGAGGTCGGAGGGATCTCCGACGAGCGGGGCAAAGTCACAGAGCCAAGAGAGCGGGACCCGCATGTCAGCGACCGCCAGGGGCGCCGGCGGCTGCGAGCGCCGCCGGAGGCGGCCCCATCAGCTGCCGGCCGGAAAGGAGCAGCGCGGCGGGCGGCCGGCTCCGCCGGCCAGCCGGAGCACGATCAACTCGTCGGCGCGGAGTGAGCGCAGTGAACGAGCAACGACGAAGCATCAGAACTGTTCCAGGAAGCGGACGTCGTTGGCGATGAAGTGGCGGATATCGTCGACGTCGTGGCGCATCATGGCGCAGCGGTCGATGCCGAAACCGAAGGCGAACCCGGAGTACTCCTCGGGGTCGATGCCTGCGGCGGTGAACACGGCAGGGTCGACCATGCCGCAGCCGCCGAGCTCGATCCAGCCCGAATGTGAGCAGACCCGGCAGCCCTTTCCCTCGCAGAAGATGCAGCTGACCTCGAACTCCGCCGACGGTTCGGTGAAGGGGAAGTACGACGGGCGGAGGCGAGAATGGATGTTGGGGCCGAAGTAGGCGCTGGTGAAGGCCTCGATGGTGCCGGCCAGGTCGCCGAAGGTGATGCCCCGGTCGACGACCAGGCCCTCGATCTGGTGGAAGACGGGCAGGTGCCGGGCGTCGGGCGTGTCGCGGCGGTAGCAGCGGCCCGGCGCCACGATGTAGATGGGCGGCGGCTGGCTCTGCATCACCCGGATCTGCACCGGCGACGTGTGGGTGCGCAGCAGGGTGGACTCGGCGGCGCCCAGGCGGACATAGAGGGTGTCCCACATACTGCGGGCCGGGTGGGCGGGCGGCATGTTGAGGGCCTCGAAGTTGTACCAGTCGGTCTCGACCTCGGGGCCTTCGGCCACCTGGTACCCCATGGCCACGAACAGATCCTCCAGCTCGTCGCGAGCCTGGGTGACGAGATGACGGTGGCCGCGGGTGGCCTGCCTTCGCTCGATCACCTCGGTCAGGTCGAGGCGCTCGGCCTCGATCCGGACCTGGCGTTCGCCGGTGGCCAGTTTCTCGGCCCGCTCGGCGATGCCAGCCTCGACGCGACCCCGCGCCGCATTGATGGCCCGGCCGGCGTCCTTGCGCTCCTCCACCGGCAGCTTGCCCAACCGCTGGTTGAGAGCAGCGAGGGCTGAGCGCTTGCCCGCCACCAATTCCTGTTCGACGGCGCGCAGCTCAGCGGTGGACGTTGCGGTGGCCACGCGGGCCAGGCCGTCGGCCTCGACCGCGGCGACCTCATCGGTGAGCTCCTTCACCGAAGCGCTTCCGGCGGGGCGATGGGGAGCGTGAAGCAGAACGCCGATCCCTTGCCCACCTCGGACTCCACCACGAGGCGACCACCGTGGGCTTCGACCAGGCCCCGGCTGATCCAGAGCCCGAGCCCGGAGCCCGTCGGCCGGGTCTCGGCCCGCCGGAAGAACTTGGTGAATACCCGGGGCAGATCCGAGACGGGAATGCCCTCGCCCTTGTCAGCCACCTCCACCCTGACCTGGTCGCCAGCCGACGTGGCGGTCACCCGCAGACTGCGGGGGTCGGCATACTTGGCCGCGTTCTCCACCAGATTGGTCAACACCTGCTCGATCTTGTCGGGATCCGCGTAGACGTGGGGGAAGTTTTCCGGGAACTGCACCTCGGCCGACAGCCGGGTCTCCATCATCCGCACCTTCTCGATCACGCCGTTCACCAGGGGCAGTAGGTCCACCATCTGGCGGCGAAGGACCAGGCGCCCGCTCTCCAGCCGGCTGATGTCGAGCAGCTCGGTGACCAGGCGGGTCACCCGGTCGGCGTCGTGATGGACCTGCTCGAGCATCATCCGCTTCTGGTCCTCACCGAGGCGATCCCACCGATTGAGCAGCAGGCTGGTGTAGCCCTTGACCGACGTGAGCGGCGAACGCAGCTCGTGGCTCACCGTGGAGATGATCTCAATGCCGTCCCCGGCCACCGGCCGCCGCCGGGCTCCGTCGCGGAGCACCAGCACGGCGCCGGTGAGGCTGCCGTCGCCGTCTCGTTCGTACCGTCCGGTGACCAGAGCCCGGACCTGTCGACCGCCGGCGGACCGCAGCCACACCTCCTGTTCGGGAATCCGGGTGACCGAACGCAGCCGGGCCGACGGGTGCCAGCCGCCGGCGACCAGCGACCGTCCGTCGGCGGCCCGGGGCTCCAGGACGTCGGCCAGCAACCGACCGACCAGCTCGTCGGTACGCAGACCGGTGAGGATGGTCGCTGCCGCGTTCGCCAGCCGCACCCGGCACCCGCCGTCGAGCTCGAGCACGGCGTCGGGCAGCCGGTCGACGGCGAGGTCGGTGAACTGGCCTCCCGGGCCGGTCATCGCCCGACCTGCTGGTCGGGCCATGAGTACCGGTTGGACCGGCCTCCCGGGCCGGTCACTGCCCGACCTGCTGGTCGGGCCATGAGTACCGGTTGGACCGGCCTTCCGTCGCGTTCCGCACGCAGCTGGCCGGGCCGGTCATCGACTCCGCTGGCGGGCGGCCTCGAAGCAGAGCACGGCCGCCGCCATCCCAACGTTGAGCGACTCGGCCCGACCCGCCATGGGGATGGCGACCCAACCGTCGAGGCTGCTGGCCGTGGAGGTGGGCAGCCCGTGCGCCTCGTTGCCCAGCACCAGGGCGGTGGGCGCGGCCAGGTCGGTCCGATGGTACGGCTCGCCGGCGTCGGCTCGCGTGCCCAGGCGCCGCAGGCCCCATTCTCCCAGCGTTGCGAGCACCCCCACCGGCTCTCCTCCAACCACAATCCGTGTGTGAAACAGCGAGCCGGCCGACGCCCGAACGCACTTCGGGTTGTACACGTCGACCGAACCGTCACAGCAGATTATCCCCCCCACCCCCGCTGCCTCCGCGCTGCGGAGCACGGTGCCGAGGTTGCCCGGATCACGGATGTCGATGCAGACCAGCACCAGGGACGCACCGGCCAGGTCGGCCAGGTCCACGTCGACGGTGCCGGCCACGGCCAGGACGGGCTGCGGCGTCACCGTGCCCGCCACCCGTTCAAGCACACCGGGCGCCAGGTCGAACACCGCAACGCCGGCGGCCATGGCCCGGTGCACGACCGGAGCGGTGGCGCCGGGGGCCACGAACAGGCACTCCAACTCGGTGCCGGCGTCGAGGGCGTCGCCCACCAGCGTCGGGCCCTCGACCACGAAGGCCCGCTCACGCCGGCGCATGGAGGATCGCTCCATGAGCTGGCGGAGTCGCTTGACCCGTGCCGAGGTGAACGACAGGCCGGGTCCCCGCTCCGGGGGCCGCTCGGACCCTGCTCCCCGATCCGGGGGCCGCTCGGGCCCTGCTCCCCGCTCCGGGGGCCGCTCGGGCCCAGGCCTCACGAGGCCTGGCGGCTCTCCTGTGCCAGCTTGACCAGACCGGCGAAAGCGGCGGGATCGGTGACGGCCAGGTCGGCCAGAACCTTGCGGTCCACCTCGACGCCGGCCTCCCGGAGCCCGGCGATGAATCGGCTGTAGCTCATGCCGTGCTGGCGGCAACCGGCGTTGATGCGCTGGATCCACAGCTTGCGGAAGTCGCCCTTGCGCGCCCGACGATCGCGGTAGGCGTAGTGGAGGGCGTGCATGACCGCCTCATTGGCGGACTTGTAGCTGCGGCTGCGGTTGCCGTAGTACCCCTTGGCCGCGTCGAGGACGGCGCGGTGGTGCTTCCGGCCGTGAACGGAACGCTTGACCCTGGCCATGAGGTGACTCCTTCTTCTGGAAGCGGAACCCGGGTCCTTCGGACCACGCCCGCTCCTGCCGGTGGGGGCCCCTGCCCCACCGGCCGCCAACTGGCGCTACGGGAAGCTGGGGGTTGCTGCGATGCTGCCTACCACTCCGAACAAGTGTGCTGGCGTGACTAGAGGCCCAGCATGCGCTTGACCTGGGCCTTGTCGCCTCCGGTGACCTCCGAGGCCCGGCCCAGTCGCCGGGTGCGGACGGAGGACTTCTTCTCGAGCAGGTGGGCCCGGAACGCCTTGCGCCGCATGATGCGGCCCGTACCGGTCACCTTGAACCGCTTGGCGGCGCCGCGGTGGGTCTTCATCTTTGGCATTGCGTTCGTCTCCTCCCCGCTCAGACGGCGGGTGGGGTGGGGGGTTGGATCTCGGGCGGAGACTCGGGACTTCCGGCCTTGGCCGCCGCCCGCGCCCTGCGGTCGGGAGCCAGGACCATCACCATGTTGCGCCCGTCGAGCTTGGGGACTGCTTCCACCTTGGCCAGCGGGAGCTGCTCGGCGATGCGGTCGAGAATGCGCTTGCCCAACTCGGGGTGAGCGACCTCCCGGCCTCGGAACATGATGGTGATCTTGACCTTGTGGCCCTCGTCGATGAACTCGCCGACCTTGCGGGTCTTCGTCTCGAAGTCGCCCCCGCCGATCTTGGGCCGGTACTTCATCTCCTTGATCGAGCTGGTTGCGGCCTTCTTGCGTGACTCCTTGTCGCGCTGGGCGGCCTCGTACTTCCACTTGCCGTAATTGAGAATGCGGCACACCGGTGGTTCAGCGAGCGGGGCAACCTCGACCAGATCGAGCTCGAGGTCCCTGGCGATGGTCAGGGCGTCCGGCAGGGTCCTGATACCCAGTTGGTTGCCATCCGGATCGACGAGGCGCACTTCGCGCGCTCGAATCCGATCGTTGATCCTGAGGTCGGCGCCATCCGGTGCGGCTATGCGGCATCACTCCTTATCGAAGGCACACGAATACGAAAAAGACGGACGTCGAGAAGCAACGTCCGCCTTGGCGGTCGATCGACCCGGCGCACGCATCTTCATCGCTGAAGGGTGTGGCCGGGTGGGAGCCGAAGCCCCGCTTCCCGTATGCAGTTGTGGAACCTAGGGTACCAGCATGAGTACCTTCTGGACACCCGGCGGCGAACGCCCCATTCCCCGCGACGAGCCAGCCGCGGCGACGCAGGCGCCCGCCGGGCCTCCCGACGTCGGTGACGACTTCGACGGCGACGACGGGATGGACGACGAGATGCGGGCCGAACTGCTGGCTATGCAGCAGCAGATGCTCCGGACCCCTGCGGCCATCGTAGTGGCCAACCACTGCATCGGCCTGGTCGAGCTCGCCGCCCTCCACCTCGGCCAGGACCCGCCCAACCTGGCCGACGCCCAGGTGGCCATCGACGCCCTGGGCGCCATGGTCGACGCCACCGGCCCCCGTCTGGGCGAGAACGGCCCGCCGCTGCGCCAGGCCCTGAACCAGATGCGCATGGCCTACATCGAAGCCCGCAACGCCGTCGCCCTCGGCGGCGGCCAAATCCCCGACCTCTAGCGCGCCCTCGGCGGCGGCGGCCGCCGGCACCGACACACTTGCCGTCGGCCCGGGCCGCCACCGGCAGAGCCGGGCGCCCCCCCATCTAGCGCCCGACCCCCTGGACGCCGCCGAGGCGCCCACCGACCGGACGGCCGCAGGCCCTGTCCGGTCGGAACCGGCGAACAGCCGGCGGCTGTGCGTCAGCCGACCTTGGCCTTCTTGGGTGCCTTCCCGGCTGCCCCCTTGTGGTCGGCCGGGCCCGTGGCGTCGTCGCCCCGCCGGCGGGTGGCCATCGAGGCGCCGAGCAGGATGAGGCCGACGACGAGCAGGCCCACCACGCCAGCCAGGGCCACCTTGGCGGCCGACGACGAGCCACCGCCGATCTCGGCGTACTGGACCGATGACACGTAGATGTCCTGGATGCCACCACCCAGGGAGCCGGCGTCGGCCGCAGTGACGTCGGTGTTGCGGGTGTCGTCCCAGGCCAGCATGGTGTACTGCTTGGTCAGGGCCAGGCCCGGCGGGGAGTTGATGTCGAAGTTGGTCGACCAGACACCTATGCGCCGGTCGATGGGCTGATCGGTGACCCGGGTGTTCTTCGACCAGGTGACCCCGTTGTCGAACGACGTGGTGATGTAGACGTCGTTGGAGCGGTAACCGGGATCATTCCGGGTGTCCCAGAAGGCGATCTCTACCCGACCGTCGGGGGCCACGCCGAGGTTCGGGTAGTACTGGCTGAACAGCAGCTTCGGGTCGTCGTCGGTGACGTTCTTTCGCTCCGACCACGTCTTCCCGCCGTCGGTGGACCGGTAGTAGTAGATGTCCTGATAGCCGACGATCGCCGGGTTCTCATAGCCGTCGGCGACAGCGTGGAGCGTGCCCTCGGCTCCGCCCTCGGGGCTCCAGGCCACGGAGGAGAACGAACCGAGCTTGGCGTCGAAGGGGGCGACTTGGCTGGTGGTCCACGTCTTGCCCTTATCGGTGGACTTCGACAGCATGATGCCGTTCGCCGGGCGGGGAGCGATGTTGGCGTAGGTGGCCGGCCAGATGGCGTACGCCGTTCCTTTGTTGTCCAGGGTGATCCCGGGCCCGAATCCGCCGAAGTTGGCGGCCTGGTCGGGGGTGGCCGCCCGGCTGCCGGCCGGAGGAACCGTGGTGGTGGGCGCGGTGGCGCCGGGCAGCGTCGTGGCCGTCTGGAAGGCACTCTGGCGCAGGGCGCTGTCTGCGAACGCCGCCTCGGCCAGGTTGACGGGCTCACCGAACGTCTTGCCGCCGTCAGTCGACACCGCAACCACCGGCTGCACGGGCAGGCTGTTGGGGCCGGTGAAGCCCGGCTGGCGCCGGCCGGAGCCGATGAAGACAGTGTCGGAGTTCCCCGTCTCGGCGTCGACGGCGAAACCGGTAATCGGCCGGTACGACTCCTGGGCCTCGCCGGTCTTGCCCCGCGCATCACGGGCGATGACCGGCTGCCAGGTGTCGCCCAGGTCGGTGGACTTGGAGACGACCATGCTCACGTTGCCGCCGATGCCGCCGTCCTGGGTGTCCCAGCCGTCGAGCGCGTAGTAGAGGTCGCCGTCGCGGCCGAACGCCAGCTGGCCCTGAAAGGTGCCCCGGGGGTTCGAGTTGCACGACGGGTACGAGGCCGGGCTCGGCGTGGCGTCGAGCGTGCTCCAGGTTTGGCCCCCGTCCACCGTGCGGGTGAGCCCGCACCGCCGGGTGCGCAGGTCGGCGAATGCCCCGACCACCACCAGGGGATTGCCGGGATCGGCCAACAGGTTCGGAGCGGAGTAGGTGCGAACGGGGTTCAGATCCTCCTTCGTCACATGGACGGGTTTGGTGAGGGCCGGCGGATCGGCGGCCGAAGCCGCCCCTTGGGCCAGCAGCATGAGGCCGGCTGCGGTCAATGCAAGACGTCGGGCACCACGAATCATCGAACTTCCCCCCTGATCGGCCTTGCAGCCGTGAGCATTGCAGCCGAGAACGACTGCAAACTGCCGGGGAATTGTCCCCTACGGGCTGGCGTCGCTCAATAGATGCTGTACGCATCTAGAGGCGCCGGCGGCCTCAGTGGACGATCTTGGAAATGGGTAGCTCGATGATGTCGGTGGCGCCGTGGTCCTTCAGGGCGGGGATCAGGGTGTTGATCCGGTCCTTGGGCACCACCGTCTCCACCGCGTAGGCGTCGGCGCCGAACAACTTCGACACCGTGGGGGACCGCAGCGACGGCAGGAACTCGACCACGGCGGCGAGGTCGGCCTCGCTCACGTTCAGCTTGACCAACACCCGGCCCCGGGCCTCGAGGGTGCCCTGGAGCAGGGTGTGGATCTGGCCCATGGCATGGCGCTTGTCCGGATCCTCGTGGGCGGCCCGGTTGGCGATCAGCTCGGTGTGGCTGACGAGGATGGTCTCGATGATGCGCAGGCCGGCGGCTCGAAGCGCCCGTCCGGTCTCGGTGAGCTCCACCACTGCGTCGACGATTTCGGGCACCTTGGCCTCAGTGGCCCCGTAGGACAGGCGGATGTCGGCGGCAACGCCGTGCTTCTCCATGAACCGGCGGGTGAGCTCGGGGTACTCCGTGGCCACCCGGACGCCGTCGGTGAGGTCGGATACCGACCGGGCCGGGTCGGTATCGGCGACGGCGAGCACGATGTTGACGGGGCGGGCGGTGGCCTTGGAGTAGTGCAGCTCGCCCAGCGAGACCACCTCGCTGCCGGTCTCCTCGATCCAGTCGCGGCCGGTGATGCCCAGGTCGAAGAGGCCCTCGGCCACATAGCTCGCGATCTCCTGGGGTCGCAGGATACGGACGGTGTCGATGCGGGGGTCGGCGACGGTGGCCTTGTAATCGACGTCGGAGGCTCTCCGTACGGCCAGGTCGGCGTCGTCGAACAGGGCCAGCGTGGCCTTCTCGAGGGAACCCTTGGGCAGGACAAGCTTGAGCACGGGTCGGTCCTATCCGGCTGACTTGGGAAGCTGGCGCAGCAGATCGACCATCTCGACTGCGGTAGACGCTGCGTCGGCGCCCTTGTTGCCCAGCTTCCCGCCGGCCCGCTCCAATGCACCGGCAACGTCGTCGGTGGTGAGGACGCCGAAGATCACGGGGACCCCGGTGTCGAGCTGGACACGGGCCAGCCCGGCCGCGCACTGGCCTCCCACGTGGATGTGGTGGTCGGTTGAACCGCGGATCACCGCTCCCAGGCAGACGACGGCGTCGACCTCGCCCGAGGTGGCCAAGCGCTGGGCCGCCAGAGCCAGCTCCAGGGCGCCGGGCACCGATGCCTCGACGATCGACGCCAGGTCGACCCCGAGCCGCGTGAGCCCGTCGACGCAGCCGTCCCGCAGCCGGTCGGTGACGAGGTCATTGAACCGGCTGGTGACGACGGCCACACGCAGGCCGTCGCCCCGCAGGCGCCCTGCATAGCCGCCGTCCGCCCGTGAACCGGTCATTCTTCGAGTCCTTCCAGGAGGTGGCCCATGCGCTGCTGCTTGGTGCGCAGGTAACGGATGTTCTCGGGATTGGGCACCGACTCCAGCGGCACCCGCTCGACGATCTCCAGCCCATAGCCGTCGAGGCCGCCGAACTTGGCCGGGTTGTTGGTGAGCAGGCGCATGGTGGTGATCCCCAGGTCGACGAGGATCTGCGCCCCGGTGCCGTACTTGCGGGTGTCGACGGGAAGGCCCAGGTCGAGGTTGGCGTCGACGGTGTCGCGCCCCTGGTCCTGGAGGGTATAGGCCCGCAGCTTGTGGGCCATGCCGATGCCCCGGCCCTCATGTCCCCGGAGGTAGACGACCACGCCCATGCCCTCGGTGGCGATGCGCTGCAGCGCCATCTGGAGCTGGACGCCGCAGTCACAGCGCATCGAGCCGAGGGCGTCGCCGGTCAGGCACTCCGAGTGCACGCGCACCAGCACGTTGTCCTCGCCCTGCACCGCCCCCTTGACCATGGCCACGTGCTGCTCCCCGTCGAGCAGAGACTCATAGACGTAGCAGGTGAAGTCGCCCCACTCCGTCGGCATGCGGGCGTCGGCCACCCGCTTGACCAGCTTCTCCCGCTGGCGCCGGAAGCGGATGAGGTCGGCGATGCTGATCAACGGCAGATTGTGCCTGGCGGCCAGGCGCTCGAGCTCGGGCAGGCGGGCCATCGATGCCTTGTCCTCGCTCACCACCTCGCACAGCACGCCGGCCGGGTACATTCCGGCCAGGCGGGCCAGGTCGACGGTGGCCTCGGTGTGGCCGGCGCGGTTGAGTACTCCGCCCTCCCGGCACCGGAGGGGGAAGACGTGCCCCGGCCGGGCCAGGTCGGCCGGGCGGGTAGCGGGGTCGATGAGGGCGGCGATGGTCGACGCCCGGTCGGCGGCGGAGATGCCCGTGGTCGTGCCGTGGCGGCCGTCGACGGACACGGTGAACGCGGTGCGGTTGCTCTCGGTGTTGTCGAGGACCATCGGGGGCAGGTCGAGCGCGTCGAGCCGCTCTCCCAGCATGGGCATGCAGATCACGCCCGACGTGTGGTTCAGGAAGAAGGCGATCTTCTCGGCGGTGGCCGCCTCGGCAGCGACGACCAGGTCGCCTTCGTTCTCCCGGCTGGCGTCGTCGACCACCACCACGATCTCGCCGGCCGCATAGGCGGCGACGGCATCCTCTATCGGGGCGAAAGGCACGGGTTCATCTTTGCAGCAACCGTTCGACATACTTGGCGAGTATGTCGAACTCCAGGTTCACCGGGTCCCCCGGGCGCAGCCGGCCCAGGGTGGTCACCGCCGCAGTGTGAGGGATCACGGCGACGCGGAAGTGATCGTCGCCGACCTCCACGACGGTGAGGCTGACCCCGTCGACCGCCACCGAACCCTTCTCCACCACGTAGCGGGTGTCCGGCGTGGCCACGACCAGGTCCGGCGTCGGCGACACGACCCGGCCCACACCGTCGACATGACCCTGCACCACATGGCCGCCGAGGCGGTCGGCGAGCCGCACCGGCCGCTCGAGGTTGACGGTGTCACCGGGCGAGAGGGCGCCCAGGGTGGTGCGGGTGAGGGTCTCGTCGACCACGTCGGCCGACCACGTGCCGGCGCCGAGGTCGACGACCGTGAGGCAGCACCCGCTGACCGAGATCGAAGCGCCGACCTCGGCGTCGGTGATCACCAGGCTCGACGTGAAGGTGAACCGCTGGCCGTGGCGGGCGACGAGCGAGCCGAGCTCCTCGATCAGGCCGGTGAACATTCCAGCCTCAGATCGTCACCCAGCCGCTCGACCGACTCGATCCGCCCCCTCCACAGGTCGCCGATCGTGGGCGCGCCGGCGCCGGCGAACAGCGGACGGGCGTCGTCGCCGCCGAAGAACGCGGGCGCCAGGTACAGCACGTAGCGGTCGACCAGCCCGGCCCGGTGGAAGGCGCCGGCCACCGTGGCTCCTCCCTCGACCAGCGCCTGCAGCACCCCACGGCGACCGAGGTCGTCGAGCACGGCGCCGAGGTCGCCACCCATCTCCAGCGCCGGCTGGATCCGGGCGCCGGCGGGCACCCGGCCGAGCACCACCCGGAGAGGATCCCGGCCCGGAACGTCGCGCACGGTCAGGGCCGGGTCGTCGGCCCGCACCGTGCCCGCCCCCACGATGACCGCGTCGGACTCGGCCCGGAGGCGGTGGGCGTCGGCCCGGGCCGCGTCGCCGGTGATCCACCGGCTCGTCCCGTCCGGGGCGGCGGTCCGGCCGTCGAGGGTGGCGGCCAGCTTCAGGACCACCCACGGACGACCGGTGCTGCGGTGCTTCAGGTAGGGCGCGAGCTGGGCCCGGACCGCTTCGTCGCACACGCCGAGGTCGACCGCCACCCCGGCGGCCCGTAGCGCCCGGATGCCGGCGCCCCGCACCCGATCGTCGGGGTCCTCCACCCCGACCACGACGCGGGCGATGCCGGCGTCGATGATCTGGTCGACACACGGGGCGGTGCGCCCGGTGTGGGCGCACGGTTCGAGGGTGGCGTAAAGGGTGGCGCCCCGGGCCGCATCGCCCGCGGCCTGCAGCGCCAGCACCTCGGCGTGCGGCCCGCCGGGCGGCCGGGTAGCCCCGACGAACCCGCCGGGCTCGATGACGCTGCCCACCCAGGGGTTCGGCGACGTGATGCTGCGCACCTGGGCGGCGGCGGCCATGGCCCGGTGCATGGCGTCGTCGTCAGGCGTCACGCAGGATGGCCGGTAGGACGTCCGGCCAGCAGGTCGAGGGCATGGGGAAGGATGTCGATCACTGCGTCGAGGGACTCGATCGCGCCGGCCGTGGAGCCCGGCGTGTTCAACACCAGGCACTGGCCCACGGTGCCGGCCAACCCCCGGGACAGCCGGCCCTTGGATGGGTTGGCCAGGCGCATGGCCTCGGCCAGGCCGGCCGCTTGGCGTTCGAGCACCTCCCAGGTGCCCTCGGGCGTGAGATCGCGAGGGCCAAAGCCGGTGCCGCCTGTGGTGATCAGAAGCCCGGCGAAGCCGGCGGCCATGTCGGCCAGCGCGCCGGCCACCGTTTCGACCCCGTCGGCCACGATCCGGTGGTCGACCACCTCGAAGCCCGCTGCGACCAGCCGATCGACAAGCTGCCGGCCCGAGCGGTCCTCCCGGGTGCCGGCCACGACGCCATCGGAGACGGTGAGGACCTTGGCCGCGAACGTCATCGGGTGATCGTATGCACCCGGTCGATGGGACAGAGGACCGCAACCGACTCAGACCAGGTGCTCGCCGGCCTCCAGGCGGGCGCCGTTGCGCCACGACGTCGCCGCCAGGGGTCCCTTTCCCTCGGGCTGGACCTCGATCAGCTCCAAGGCGCCGTCGCCGGTGCCCACCCGGAGGGCGGCGGCGTCGAGTTCTCCCGGGGCCAGGTCGGGGCCGGCGGAGTGCCGGGCCCGCAGCACCCGCAGCCGACGGCCCCGGTGGGTCGTCCAGGCCGAGCCCAGGCGCACGACCCGGTGCAGCTCGAGCGCCGGCCGGGCCCAGTCGAGGTGATGCTCGCGGGCGTCGATCTTGGCCGCGTACGTCGGCTCGCCCACCTGGGCCCGGCCCAATGGCAGCCCCGTCTCAAGCATGTTGAGGAGCATCCCGGTCCCGGCGTCGGCCAGCCCGGCCCGCAGCTCGTCGAGGGTGTCGTCATCACCGATCGCCACCGTCTTGTACCCGTAGACCGGCCCGGTGTCGAGGCCCTCCTCCAGGGCCATCACGCAGACGCCCGTCGTTTGGTCGCCGGCCAGGATCGCCCGTTCGACCGGGGCCGCTCCCCGCCAGCGGGGCAGCAGCGAGAAGTGGAGGTTCACCATTGGCAGCACGGCGAGCACGTGGGGCTTGATGAGCCGGCCGTAGGCCACGACCACCCCCAGCTCGGCCCCGACGTCGAGCACGTCGTCAACCCGGTCGGTGACCGCCAACCCGAGGTCTTGGGCCGCAGCCTTCACCGGGCTAGCTGCCAGGGCACCACCTCTCCCCCGCCGGGTGTCCGGGCGGGAGACCACGAGGGCGACGTCGTGGCCGGCGTCGACCAGGGCCCGCAGCGGGCCCACGGCAACGTCGGGCGTTCCGAGATAGACGAGGCGCAGGGGAACGCCTATCCGACCGGTTCGCGGTCGTCGCCGGGCTCGGAAAGGCCCATGGCCCGGCGGCGAAGGGCCCGCATGGCGTCTTTGTGCTGGCGCCGGTCGAGATGAGCGAGAAGCAGCCGCCCGTCGAGATGGTCGACCTCGTGCTGGAGCATGCGGGCCATCAGCTCGTCGCCTTCGATGGCAATGGGGTTGCCGTCCAGGTCGTAGCCGTCGGCACGGACCTCGGCGAAGCGCACGATCTCCCAGTGCAGATCGGGAACCGAGAGACAGCCCTCGGTGTACTCCCATTCCCCGCGATGGGCGGAGAGGACGGGGTTGACGATGGCCCCCGGGCCGTCGCCCACGTCGTAGACGAACATGCGCTTCTGCACCCCGATCTGGTTGGCCGCCAGCCCCACCCCGGGAGCGTCGTACATGGTCTCGAGCATGTCGTCGGCCAGCTTGCGCAGCGTGGCGTCGAACTCAGCGACCTCCACGCACGGCAGCCGCAGCACGGGGTCGCCGAAGGTGCGGATGGGGTACAGGGCCATGGCGCCCGAGAGTAGCGGCCGGAACCCCGCACTCGTCCGCCCCTCCGCTCACGCGCGGAGGGGATCCACCTCGATCCGCAACCGGCCGGGCGGCCGTGCCGTGGCCGCCAGCGCGTCGCACAGCGTCAGATGATCTGCGGCCCGCACCAGCCAGCGGTCGTTGGCCGGGCCGAGTACTTCGAGCCCGTCGCCGGCGGGCAGTCCGGCCACGAACGCAGCGGCAGCCTGGCCGGAGACGGTCGCCACCGCCGTCTCCGGCGGGAAGCGAAGCGCAGCCCGCCGGGCCGCTTCGACCACCGACAGCCGGGAAGGGTCGGCGTGCACGGCGGCGTCGATCACCTCGTGGCCGGGTAGGCGGGTCTGGACCAGGATTCGACCTCCGCCGCTGCGGCCGCCCACCAGCCGGGCGGCCCGGGCCAGCATGGCGAGCGCGGCCTCGCCGGCCCGGTAGCGGGGCGCCAGCAGCTCCTGGTCGAAGTCGAGGAAAGCCACCGAGCCGGCGCCGGCCACCCGGTGCAGGACCGCCTCGGTGCCGACGAGGACGGGGACGCCCTCCGGCGGGGGGCCGGCGGCGGTGTCGGCGGAGATCTCGGCGACCGGGAGGTTGGCCAGCGCCTCCAGTTCCTCCCGGGCCCGCGTCACCCCGACCCGCAGGGTGGCCAGGCGGGTTCCCCCGCAGGCCAGACAGATCGCCGGCCGCGTCGTACCGCACCGCCGGCAGCGCAGGCCGACGTCGACCCCGTCGACCACCGCGCCGCACGGCTCGCAGCGCACCAGCTCGCGGCACGCGACACAGGCCATGAGGCGGGCCCGACCCTTGCGGTTCAGGACGCACACCAACCGGGCGTCGGGCGTAGCCGAGCGGGCCAGGGTCACCAGGCGAGAGGAGTACAGGCCCGAACCGGGCGGCTCCCGCCTCCGGTCAATCACTTCCACGATGGGCCAACCGCCCCGCTCGTCGGAACGCGACGGGACCATCAGCGGCCCATAGCCCAGGGCCTCCAAGGACGGGCACGGCGAGGTCAGCACGCAGGGCACACCGGCCCGGCGGGCCCGCTCCACGGCGACGTCGCGCCCGTTCCAGGTGGGTGCCCGCTCCGACTGGTAGGCCTCGTCGCCCTCGTCGATCACAACGACGGCGCCGAGCGCCGGCCGGGGCGCCCAGGCGCCGGCACGGGCACCGACGGCGACGCAGCCTCCCGCCGCGGCCCGGGCCCACTCCTGGGGCACCAGGGCCACGGCATGGCCCTCCAGGCGCAGCCGGGCGGCCAGGTACGACGCGGCGCTGTGCGAGGGTGCCAGGACGAGCGCGTCGCCGCGTTGCGCGGCGGCCATGACCACGGGGAACACGTCGCCGGCCGGCGGGATTCGCATGACCGTGATCCCGTCGGCCAGGGCCTCAGCCGCAGGAGGCGTCGCGGCCGGCAGCGTGGCCGGCGGTGGCGCCGGCAGAGCGGGCAGGGCGCGGACGGCGTTGGGCGGCGAGGCGGTGCCCAGGAGCTGCGCCGGCCGCCCGGCCCAGCGCCATGCCGCCCACCGGGCCAGGCCCACCACATCCGCCGGTGGCCCCCAGCCGGTGACCTTGGCCAGGGGCTGCAACGGCCTGTCGGTGCTGGCATGGTCGGCGAGGCCCACGACCCAGCCCCCGATCCGCCGGCCCTGAAGAGCGACGCGCACCATCGTTCCCACCCGCACCTCGGCAGCCAGGTGATCGGGGATGAGGTAGTCGAAGACCTTGTCGACAGGGAGGTCCGGCAGGACCCGTGCTATCTGGACCGCGCCGGTGCCGTTGGGAGCTACGCGAGCCCGAGAGCCTGCTTCACGTCGTCGAGGCGCGAGAGGCGTTCCCACGTGAACTCCTTCTCGGAGCGCCCGAAGTGGCCGTATGCCGCGGTCTTACGGTAGATCGGCTTGCGCAGGTCGAGGTCTCGGATGATGGCCGCCGGCCGAAGGTCGAAGACCTCGTGGGCCATCTTGGCGATCTTGAGCGGGTCGACGGTTTCGGTGCCGAAAGTTTCGACCATGATCGACACGGGCCGGGCCACGCCGATGGCGTAGGCCACCTGGATCTCACAGCGCCGGGCTGCGCCCGAGGCAACGACGTGCTTGGCCACCCAGCGGGCGGCGTAGGCCGCGGAACGGTCGACCTTGGAGGGGTCCTTCCCCGAGAAGGCGCCACCCCCGTGACGGGCGGCACCGCCGTAGGTGTCGACGATGATCTTGCGCCCGGTAAGGCCGGTGTCGGCGTGGGGGCCGCCCAGTTCGAAGGCGCCGGTGGGGTTGGCCAGCAGTTGGTACTTGTCGTCGGCGAACTGCGGCGGGAGCAGCGGGTGGATCACGTGCTCGGCCAGGTCGGGCTTGAGCAGCGTCTCGGTGTCGAGACCGGGCTGGTGCTGGCTGGAGATGAGGACGGTACGGAGCTTGACCGGGCGGCCGTCCTCGTAGTCGACGGTGACCTGGGTCTTGCCGTCGGGCCGCAGGTAGGGCATCACGCCGGCCTTGCGCACCTCCGACAGCCGCTGGGCCAGACGGTGGGCTAGCCAGATCGGCATGGGCATGAGGTCGTCGGTCTCGTCGCAGGCGTAGCCGAACATCATCCCCTGGTCGCCGGCGCCCTGGGCGTCGATGTCATCCTCGGCGCCCTTGCCGGTGCGGACCTCATAGGCAGTGGTGACGCCCTGGCTGATGTCGGGCGACTGCTCGTCGATGGCGGTGATGACGCCGCAGGTGTGGCCATCGAACCCGTACGACTCCCGGTCGTAGCCGATGTCGCAGACCGTCTTGCGGACGATCTTGGGGATGTCGACATAAGCGCTGGTCGTGATCTCGCCGGCGACGACCACCAGACCCGTCGTGAGCAGGCTCTCGCAGGCCACCCGGCCCATGGGATCCTCGGCGAGGATGGCGTCGAGGATGGCGTCGGAGACCTGGTCGGCCATCTTGTCCGGATGGCCCTCGGTGACCGACTCCGACGTGAACGTGTACGGGGTACTCAATGTGCCTCCCTAGTGTCCGCAGCCCAATCCTTGCGCGAAAGGAGGCCGGCGACCACTCCGAACACGATCGAGGCCAGATTCCGCTTGCTGGTGAGGGCCACCTCGGTCCAGGTGCCGGCCGCGTCGAGCAGGGTGGCCGCATTGGTGTCGAGCCCGAACCCGGCGCCCGGCGCACTGACGTCGTTGGCCACGACGAGATCGAGACGCTTGCGCCGGAGCTTGTCGGCCGCCCCGTGACGGACGTCGCCGGTCTCGGCGGCGAAGCCGACCAACACCTGGCCGGGGCGCTTGCGCCGGCCCAGCTCGGCGAGGATGTCAGCCGTCGGTTCGAGGACCAGCTCGGGCACCCCGTCGACCTTGTGCAGCTTGATGCCTGCCGCCACCTTGGGGCGGAAGTCGGCGACGGCGGCAGCCATCACGATCACGTCGGCCCGATCGGCCCGGGCCAGGACCGCCTCCTCCATCTCCGCCGCCGACTCGACCCGGACGACGTCGACGTCGGGCGGCGCCGGCCGCTCCGATGTGGTGACCAGGATCACCGTCGCGCCCCTGGCCTCAGCCTCGGCGGCCAGGGCGTGGCCCTGCTTGCCCGAGGACCGGTTCCCGAGGAACCGCACGGGGTCGATGGCCTCCCGGGTGCCGCCGGCGGTGACCAGCACGGTGCGCCCGGCCAGATCCTGCGGCAACAGGATCCGATGGACGGCCGACAGAATTTCCTCGGCGCCGGCCAGGCGGCCGGCGCCCTCGTCGCCCCCGGCCAGCCGCCCGACGCCGGGCTCGACCACCAGCACGCCCCGCCGGCGCAGGGTGGCCACGTTGTCGACCGTTGCCGGGTGCTCCCACATCTCGGTGTGCATGGCCGGGCAGAGCACCACCGGCGCCCGGGTAGCCAGCAGGGTGGCGGTGAGCAGGTCGTCGGCGATGCCCGCGGCGTACCTGGCCAGCAGGGTGGCGGTGGCCGGCGCCACCACGACGACGTCGGCGGCCCGCCCCAGCGCTGTGTGGGGAATGGGGTCGGCGTCGGACCACAACGAGTCGTGCACCGGCTCCGAAGCCAGGGCCGACAGGGTGGCAGGACCAAGGAACCGGACTGCGTCGGCGGTCATGACGGGCGAGACGTGCGCCCCGCCGTCGACCAGCCGGCGGCACACCTCCACCGCCTTGTAGGCGGCGATGCTCCCACACACGCCGAGCACGACCCTCCGCCCCTTCAGCGGACCGGTGACCGTCACGGGTGCCCTGACCCCCGCTGACGACCCCGGATCATCGGCGGGCTCAGGTGTTGGAGTTCTCGGCCTCTTCGGTGCGCACGAAGGTGATCTTGCTGGCTGCGATCTCCTCGAGAGCGATCGAGAGGGGCTTGCGCGAAACCGAGGCCACCTGGGGGGGCACGATGGCGCCCAGGCCCTCGCCCAGTTGGCTGAAGTAGGAGTTGATCTGCCGGCCCCGCTTGGCCGCCAGGCTGACCAGGCTGAACTTGGAGTCCACCTTGTCGAGCAGGCTCTCGATGGCCGGGTGGATCATGGTGGCGCGTTCAGACATCACGGGTCCTCACTGGGGAAACTGCCTACTGGCGGCGGGACTCCAGGATAGCAGCGACCTCCTCGATGGCCAGGCCCAGGTCGTCGTTCACCACCACGTGGTCGGCCAAGGCCCGTCCGGCCCGCTCCTCCTCCGGGGCCGCGGCCAGCCGTCGGGCGATGATCTCCTCCGCGTCGCCCCGCCCCCGCAGGCGCTGCTCCTGGGCCTCACGCGACGGGGCCTCGATGAACACAACCACGGCCTCGGGATGCCGGGCCTGCACCTGGCCCGCCCCCTGAACGTCGATCTCCAGGAGCACGTCGTGGCCGGCGGGAGGCTCGGGCCAGGGTGTCCCGTAGCAGTGCCCGAAGACTTCGGCCCACTCCAGGAAGCCCCCGCCGGCCACATGGGCATCGAAGGCGGCCCGGTCGACGAACACGTAGGCGTCGGGCGATTCGGCATCCCGCACGGGGCGGGTGGTCCAGGAGCGGCTGAGCCACACGTCGGGAAGCCGCCGCCGGAGGGCTGACGCAATCGACCCCTTGCCCACGCCGGAGGGGCCGGCGATGACGAAGATCTGCCCGCTCAGAAGGGTACTTCGCTGGGCTTCATGGCGGCCCTCCGCCGACTACGAGTCGGCGGGGAACGCCTTGAGCAGCGCGCCGCGCTGCTGGGCGCCCAGGCCCCGGACCCGCCGGGCCTCGCTGATCTTCTTCTCCTCCATCATCCGCCGGGCCCGGACCTTGCCCACGCCGGGCAACGACTCGAGCACGGTGACCACCTTCATCTTGCCCACCACCTCGTCACGATCGGCCTGGTCGAGCAGCTCCTTGAGGGTGGTCGAGCCCATCTTGAGCTTCTCTTTCAGCTCGGCCCGCTGGCGACGGGCGGCAGCGGCCTTGGCGAGCGCCGCCGAACGCTCGTCGGGCGTCAGCGCGGGCGGTAGCGGCATGGCGCGCACGATAGCGCACGCCCTCCGGGGGCAACCGAGTGTGGGCGATTCGCGGCCATAGACGACACCGCATCGCCCACACTCACGCCAGGGATGCGACCAGGGCTGCGGCGGCGGCCGGCGGGTCGGCGGCATCGGTGACGGTGCGACCGATGACCAGCAGGTCGGCGCCCAGGCCGACGGCCTGGGTGGGCGTGGCCGGGCGGGCCTGATCGTGGGCGTTCGACGTGACCATGCGGATGCCGGGCACGACGGCCAGCAGCCGGGGCGCCAGCTGCTTGGCCTCCCGGACGTCGGCGGCGGCCACCACCATGCCCCCACAGCCCGCCTCCACGGCTGCGGCGACGCGGTGGCCCAGGATGTGGGCGGGGGCGTCGCCGTCGCTGGTGAGGATGGTGACGGCCAGGGCGACGGGATGAGGCAGCCCGGCGGCCTCCGCCCCCTCGCTCAGCCCCTCGACGCCGGCCCGCAGCATGGTCGGTCCTGACCGGGCGTGCAGAGTGAGGTAGGTGGCCCCCAGGGCGCCGATGACCCGGGCCGCCTTGCGCACGGTGGTGGGGATGTCGTGGAGCTTCAGGTCGAGGAACACGTCGTAGCCGAGGTCGGCGACGGCGCTCACCGCATCAGGGCCGGCGGCGCTGAAGAGCTCGAGGCCCACCTTGGCCGTGGCGAACCACGGTTGGAGCTGGCGACCCAGGCGCAGGGCCACCACCAGATCGTCGACGTCGAGGGCCAGCACCAGCTGATCACGAGTTTGCACGTGCCCTCCCTACCAGATCGGCGACCCGCGCCACGCCATGGCGACCGCACCAGCGCTCCAACTCGCCCCGGATGCGGACGGTGGCGCGAGGGTCGGCAAAGGTGGCGGTGCCAACCTGGACGGCCCTGGCGCCGGCCATGAGCAGCTCCACCGCGTGGGCCCCAGTGGCCACCCCGCCCACTCCCACGACTGCGGCATCGGGGAACGCCGAGCACACGTCGTACACGGCGCGCACCGCCACCGGTCGGATCGCCGGCCCCGAAAGCCCGCCTCCGCCCGCCCCCAACCGCAGCCGTCCGGTCTCGACGTCGATGGCCATGCCCATGACCGTGTTGACCAGGGTCAGCGCCTCGGCACCGGCACCCAGGGCGGCGGCGGCGATCTCGGTCAGGTCGGTGACGTTGGGGCTCAGCTTGGCCCACCGGGGCCGCCTGCAGCTGGCCGTGGCCTCGATGGCCTCGGCCGTCAGCTCGGGCGAGTGGGCGAACATGGCCCGCCGACTCTCGACGTTTGGGCAGCTCAGGTTCACCTCCACCGCCACCACCTCCGGCGGGGCGTCGGCCAGGGCGGTGGCCGCCCTCTCGTAGGCCTCGACGGTGAACCCCCAGATGCTGGCCACCACCCGGGCGCCGGTGGCGATCAGGGCGGGCAGCTCGTCGACCAGCCAGGCCTCGACGCCGGGGTTCTGCAGGCCGACGCTGTTGAGCATGCCGGCGTCGACCTCGGTCACCCGGGGCGCAGGGTTGCCGGCCCACGCGTCGGCCGACAGCGACTTCACCACTACCGCCCCCAGCGACGACAGATCCATGTACCGGGCCAACTCGGCCCCGTGGCCGGCGGTGCCCGACGCGGTCATCACCGGACTGGCCAGCCGGACCGAGCCGACAGCGGTCGCCATTTCGACGCCTACCCGCAAGGGAGGACCCTCCGCCGACGGCCGCCGAAGCCGACGTCAGGCGGCCTCCCTGGCCGCCGGCCAGAAAGGAACGGCGAGGGAGAGCCGGCTCCGCCGGCCGACCGAGCTCGATCAACTCGCCGAGCAGCCTCCGGCTGCGAAGGCGAAACTAGAGAAGCCGTTGTTGGCCCTCCTCGTGGAACTCCTGCAACGACCGCACCGACAAGCCGTGACGGGCCCAGTCGGCGATGCCGGCCGCTGCGGCCAATGCGGCTGCGGCGGTGGTGAGGCAGGGGACGCCCTGGACGTTGGCGGCCAGGCGGATGTAGGAACCGTCGGCCCGCGGCCCCCGGCCCCGGGGGGTATTCACCACCAGGTCGATCCCGCCGTCAGCGATGAGGTCGATCGCAGACCTCGCCTCTCCCAACTTTCCGACCACCTCCTCCACCGGCACACCGTTGTCCTCCAGATACCGGGCCGTGCCGCCGGTGGCGGCCAGGGTGAAGCCGAGCTCGACGAAGCGGCGGGCGGCGACGAGGCCTCCGGGCTTGTCGCGGTCGGCAAGGGAGAGGAAGACCGTGCCCGCTTCTGGCAGGCGGTCGCCCGCTGCCGCCTGGCTCTTGGCGAAGGCCAGGCCGAAGGTGGCGTCGATGCCCATGACCTCGCCCGTCGACCGCATCTCCGGGCCCAGGAGCGTGTCGACGTCGGGGAAGCGGTTGAAGGGCAGCACCGCCTCCTTGACCGAGACGTGGGCCCCGGGCGCCGGTTCCTTGAGCACGCCCTCGGCCCGCAACTCGGCCAGCGTCGCCCCCACCATCACCCGGGCCGCCACCTTGGCCAGGGCCACACCGGTGGCCTTGGCCACGAACGGCACCGTGCGGCTGGCCCGGGGATTGGCCTCGATCACGTACACGTTCTGCGTCGGCTGGCGGCCCGGCGCAGCCGGCCCGGCGTGCTGGACCGCGTACTGGACATTGAGCAACCCCTTGACCCCGAGCGCTTCGGCGATGGCCCGGGTATGGCCCTCGATGGTGGCTATGACCGCTGCGCTGAGCGTCGGCGGCGGAATCACGCAGGCGCTGTCGCCCGAGTGCACCCCCGCCTCCTCGACGTGCTCCATGATCGCCCCGATCAGCACCTCGCCAGTGGCGTCGCGCAGGGCGTCGACGTCGACCTCGATTGCGTCCTCCAGGAACCGGTCGACGAGCACCGGCCGCTCAGCCGACAGGCCGCCCTCCCGGCCCAGCGAGCCGACGGTGCCTCCTTGTTCGGCGGAGCCGAAGGTCGCGAGTTCGGCCATGGCCCGGGCCAGGTTCTTGTCGTCGTAGACGATCTCCATGGCTCGGCCGCCCAGCACGTAGGACGGGCGGACGAGCGCCGGATAGCCGATGCGCGACGTGATGGCGAGGGCGCTGTCGAGGTCGGCCGCCGTCCCCCCGTCGGGCTGGGGGATGCCGAGCCGGATGCAGAGGGCGTTCCATCGCTCGCGGTCCTCGGCCTCGTCGATGGCCGCCGGCGGCGTGCCCAGCACCAGCTCGGGAGGGAGGCGCCCCGCCAGCTTCAGCGGCGTCTGCCCACCCAGGGACACGATCACCCCGACGAGGCCGCCGGGGGCGTGTGGCTGCTTCTCCACGTCGAGCACGTTCATCACGTCCTCGTAGGTCAACGGCTCGAAGTACAGGCGGTCGCTGGTGTCGTAGTCGGTGGAGACGGTCTCCGGGTTGCAGTTGACCATCACCGTGTCGAAGCCGGCGTCGCGCAGGGCGAAGCTGGCGTGCACGCAGCAGTAGTCGAACTCGATGCCCTGGCCGATGCGGTTTGGGCCCGACCCCAGGATCACCACTGTCGGGCGCTGACCGCCGCGGGCCTCGTCCTCGTCCTCGTAGGTGGAGTAGTGGTACGGGGTGTTGGCGTCGAACTCGGCTCCGCAGGTGTCGACGGTCTTGAACGTAGCTTTGACGCCGGCGGCCAGGCGGGCGGCCCGGACGTCGTCCTCGGCCACGCCCCACAGCCAGCCCAGCTGGGCGTCGGCGAAACCCAGCCGCTTGGCCCGACGCCAGTCCCGGCGGGTCACCCCAAGGAATCCGATCGAAGCGATCCTCGACCGCTCGGCGGTGATCAGGCCGATCTGGTCGAGGAACCACGGGTCGACGCCCGTGGCCTGGTGCAGGCGCTCCACGCTGATCCCCCGCCGCAGCGCGCCTTCGAGCTGGAACGGCCGGTCGGGGGTGGCGACCGCGGCCCGGCGCACCAGCTCGTCGTCGTCGAAGGAATCGAGGGCGGCCTCACCGGGGTCGCAGTTCAGGCCCCAACGACCGTGCTCCAGCGAGCGGAGGCCCTTCTGCAGCGACTCGGGGAAGGTGCGGCCGATGGCCATGGCCTCCCCCACCGACTGCATGCGGGTGCCGAGCACGCCGGTGGTGCCGGGGAACTTCTCGAACGCCCAGCGGGGAACCTTGGTCACCACGTAGTCGATGGTCGGCTCGAAGCTGGCCGGTGTCATGCGGGTGATGTCGTTGGGGATCTCGTCGAGGGTGTAGCCGACGGCCAGGCGGGCGGCGATCTTGGCGATTGGGAAGCCCGTGGCCTTGGAGGCCAGTGCGCTCGACCTCGACACCCGCGGGTTCATCTCGATGACCACCATCTCGCCGGTGGCGGGGTCGACGGCGAACTGGATGTTTGACCCGCCAGTGTCGACGCCGATGCGGCGGATGCACGCGAAGGCGGCGTCGCGCATGCGCTGGTACTCGACGTCGGAGAGGGTCTGGGCCGGGGCGACGGTGATCGAGTCACCGGTGTGCACCCCCATCGGGTCGAGGTTCTCAATGGAGCAGACAACCACGCAGTTGTCGGCGTGGTCGCGCATGACCTCGAGCTCGTACTCCTTCCAGCCGGCGATGGACTTCTCGATGAGGATCTCCGAGATGGGGCTGGTGGCCAGGCCGACCCCGGCCAGTCGCAGCAGCTCCTCGGCGTCGGCGGCGATGCCGGTGCCGCCGCCGCCCATGATGAACGACGGGCGCACGATCACCGGGTACCCGACCTCATCGCCCACCTTGACCGCCTCGTCGAGCTGGTAGGCGAAGCCCGAGTTGGGCACGGCCAGGCCGATCTCGGTCATGGCCGACTTGAACCGCTCGCGGTTCTCCGCAGTGTGGATGGCCTCGATGGACGCGCCGATCAGCTCCACGCCGAAACGGTCGAGCACGCCCCGCTCCGACAAGGCGACAGCCAGGTTCAGCGCCGTCTGCCCGCCGAGGGTGGGCAACAGGGCGTCGGGGCGCTCCCGCTCGATGATGGCGGCCACCACGTCGGGGTCGAGCGGCTCCACGTAGGTCCGGTCGGCGAACTCCGGGTCGGTCATGATCGTGGCCGGGTTCGAGTTGACCAGGATCACCCGGTAGCCCTCGTCCCGCAGCACACGGCAGGCCTGGGTGCCGGAGTAGTCGAACTCCGAGGCCTGGCCGATGACGATCGGCCCCGACCCGATCAGCAGGATGCTCTTGATGTCGGTCCGCTTGGGCATCAGAGCGAGGACCGGGGCGAAGAGAAGGACCGCAGCGACCAGAACATCAGTACAGGCCGCCGCCGGCCTTGTGCGCACGCATCAGATCCTCGAACTCCTTGAACAGGTAGCGGGCGTCGTGGGGGCCGGGCCCCGCCTCGGGGTGGTACTGCACGCTGAACGCCGGGAGGTCGCGGCACCGGATGCCCTCGATGACCCCGTCGTTGAGATTCACGTGGGTGACATCGGCGTCGGATACCGAGCCCATCGTGACCGCGTAGCTGTGGTTCTGGCTGGTGATCTCCACTGCATTGTCGCGTAGCCGCTTCACCGGGTGGTTGCCGCCGTGGTGGCCGAAGGGCAGCTTGTAGGTCTCGGCTCCCAGAGCGGTGGCCAGCAGCTGATGCCCGAGGCAGATCCCGAAGATCGGCACCTGCCCCAGCATGGTGCCGATGTGCCCGACCGCGTACCCGAGCGCGCTCGGGTCGCCCGGGCCGTTCGAGAGAAAGACGCCGTCGGGGGGATTGAAGAGCAGCTCGTGGGCGGGTGTGTCGGCGGGAACGACCTCCACGGTGGCGATCTCGCCGAGGATGCGCAGGATGCTGCGCTTGATGCCGTAATCGAACGCCACAACCCGCAGCGCGCCGTCGCCGACGGTGTAGCGCACAGGCGTGGTCACGCCCGCCACCAGGTCGACGCCGTCGGTCCCCCGCTCGGCCGCGGCGGCCGCCTTGAGCGTGGTCTCCTCCGCTGTCCCGAAGGCGCACGGCATCGAGCCCGCCTCCCGGATGTGGCGGGTGAGGCGGCGGGTGTCGATCCCCGTGATGCCCGGCACGCCGTGGGTGGCCAGCCAGGTGGCGAGGTCGACGGTGGAGCGCCAGTTCGAGGGTCGCCGGGCCAGCTCGCGGACAATCACGCCCCGGCAGAACGGGCGGGCGCTCTCCGAGTCGGCCTCGCTGATCCCGTAGTTGCCAATGTGGGGGTAGGTGAAGGCGATGACCTGGCCGGCGTAGGACGGGTCGGTGATGACCTCCTGGTAGCCGGAGAGGACGGTGTTGAACACCACCTCGCCGGTGGCCACTTCCACGTCCGCGCCCATGGCCTCGCCCTCGAACACGGTGCCGTCGGCCAGCACCAAGAGGGCCTCCACCGGCTCGTTCTGGTGACGATCCGACACGCCAGAGCGTGTAAAACCGTCACCAGTTGCTGCGGGGGTCATCGCACTGCCCGTCCGTCGACAACCACGGGTTCGCCCCGCAGCACGGTGTGGCGGACACGGCCGGTGAGCTTTCGGCCGGCGTAGGGCGTGTTTCGGGAGCGGCTGGCCAGGGCGTCGGGATCGACGACCCAGGTGGCGGCCGGGTCGAACACACAGAGGTTTGCCGGCCGGCCCTCGGCCAACGGCCCTCCGTGGGCCGACTCGATGCCGGCGATGCGGGCCGGGTTCCAGGAGAGCAGCGCCAGCACCTTCGCCACGGGCAGGTCGAGCTCGGTCAGGGCCAGGGCCAGCGCGGTCTCGAGACCGAGCATGCCGGGGCGGGCCTGGTCGAAGGGCACTTCCTTGTCCTCCGCGGCGTGGGGGGCGTGGTCGGTGGCGATGGCGTCGATGGTGCCGTCGGCCAGGCCGGCCTTGACCGCGGCCACGTCGGCGGCGGTCCGCAGGGGCGGGTTCACCTTGAAGACCGTGTCGAAGCCGGCCACGGCGGCGTCGGTGAGGGTGAAGTGGTGGGGCGCGGCTTCGGCGGTGACGGACAGCCCCTCGGCCCTGGCCGCTCGTACGGCAGCCACCGATCCGGCCGTCGACAGGTGCAGGAAGTGGATGCGGCCGCCGGTGAGTCGGGCCAGGGCGATGTCGCGCCCGACCATCACCTCCTCCGCCTCGGCCGGCTGCCCCGGCACGCCGAGGCGGCTCGACCACTCCCCTTCGTTCATGTGACCTCCGGCGGCGAGCACCTTGTCCTCGCAGTGCTGGGCCAGGGTGACGCCCAGCGCCGAGGCGTACTCGAGCGCCCGGCGCATGAGGCCGGCGTCCGCCACGCCGTCACCGTCGTCGGTGAACAGGCGGACACCCAGGTCCGCCATCTCGCCCATCGGGGCCAGCTCCCGGCCGAGCCGGCCGTGGGTGATGGCGCCGGCGACCCGCACGTCGCACATGGCGGCGAGCCCGAGCTCGAGCACCTCCCGGACTGCCGCCGCGCTGTCGAGAGCGGGCTCGGTGTTGGGCATGGCCACCACTGCGGTGTAGCCGCCGAGGGCCGCAGCCCGGGCGCCGGTCTCCACCGTCTCCGCCTCCTCCCGGCCCGGCTGGCGCAGGTGGGTGTGGAGGTCGACCAGGCCGGGCGCCACGACGCAGCCCGCGGCGTCGAGCACGGTGGCGCCGGCGGGGACGTCGAGATCAGGACCTACCGACACGATCCGGCCGCCGGCCACGAGCACGTCGGCCATGCGCTCCCCAGTGGCGTCGATCACCCGCCCGCCTTTGAGCAACACCGAGGTCGGGTCAGGCACGGGGCTCCGATCCAAGAAGCAGGAAAAGGACCGCCATGCGCACGGCGACGCCGTTGGCCACTTGGCGGGTGATGAGCGAGCGGGGCAGGTCGGCCACGTCGGCCGCTATCTCGACGCCCCGGTTGATCGGCCCGGGATGCATGACGATGGCGTCGTCGAGGAGCATCGCCACCCGGTCCCTGGTGAGGCCGTAGCGTGAGGTGTACTCGCGCAGCGACGGAAGCAGCGCCTCGCTCTGGCGCTCGGCCTGCATGCGCAGCAGGTACACCACGTCGACCTTCGGGAGCACGCTGTCGAGATCGAAGCTGACCTCCACCGGCCACCCGGCCAGGCTCGGAGGCAGCAGCGTCGGCGGGGCGACGATAGTGACCTGCGCCCCCAGCAACGCGAAGGCGAGGACGTTGGACCGGGCCACCCGGGAGTGCTTCACGTCGCCCACCAAGGCGATGCGCAACCCCTCGATCGACCCACGCCGGCTCCGGATCGTGTAGCAGTCGAGGAGGGCTTGGGTGGGGTGCTCGTGCCAGCCGTCGCCGGCGTTGATCACCGGGCACCCGACCCACGACGCAACCTGCCAGGGCACGCCGGCGGAGCCGTGGCGCACGACGAGGGCGTCGATTCCCATGGCTTCGATGGTCTGACAGGTGTCGCGCAGGGACTCGCCCTTCTTGGCCGACGAGGTGGACACCGAGAAGTTCATGGTGTCGGCGGACAGGCGCTTGGCCGCCATCTCGAAGGAGAGCCGGGTCCTCGTGGACTCCTCGTAGAACAGCGACACCACCGTCCTGCCCCGCAGCGCCGGAACCCGGGGAATCGCCCTCTCCGACACCTCCACGAAAGAGTCGGTGACCCGCATGACCTCTTCAATCCCGTCCGCCCCGAGATCGGCGATCGAAAGAAGGTCCTTCAACGACCGCTCAGCCGCTTCTCGCCCACGTCGACGCCGTCGTCGCGGACGTCGACGATCTCGTCGATCCGGGTAGGGAGGTTCTTGCCCACGTAATCGGGGCGGATCGGCAGCTCCCGATGGCCCCGGTCGACCATCACCGCCAGCTGGACGGCCCGGGGCCGGCCGTAGGCATTGAGGGCGTCGAGGGCGGCCCGTACCGTCCGGCCGGTGAACAGCACGTCGTCGACCAGCACCACGGTCAGGCCGGTCACGTCGAACGGGATGTCGGTCACCGCCTCGGGGAGCACCGGCCGCAAGCCGATGTCGTCGCGGAAGAGGGCGACGTCGATGCTGCCCGAGGAGACCTCCACCTTCTCGATGCGGGAGAGGGCCTCAGCCAGCCGCCGGGCGAGGGGTACGCCACCGGTCTGCAGGCCGATGAGCACCACGCTGTCAAGGCCGTGGTTGCGCTCGACGATCTCGTGGGCGATGCGGGTGACCGCCCGGCGCAGGTCCTCGGCGTCCATCACCTGGCTGCGGGCAGAGAAAACGCCCCCGTACGGGGGCGTCGCTGCGCGCTCTCGCTCGGCCATGCGGGGTCGGCTCCTCTTCCGTGCCAGCCTCACAGGACCGGCGTTAACGGCTCGCTCCGAGACTATCGCGTCAGGGAAGGATGGCCGAGACCTCGAGAACCAGATCGGGGAACGCAAGGGGGGCGAGCGAGTCCCCGGCCCGGAGCTGGCGGGTGCCATCGGAGGTCGTGACGTGGATCACCGCCGCCGTGAGATCGATCACCCAGACCTCCTTGACACCGCCGGCGACGTACAGCGGCGCCTTGCGCAGCAGGTCGTACGCCAGCGACGACTCGGCAACCTCGATGGCGAGAAGCACGTCGCGTGGTTGGCCGTGACTGTCGGCGTAGAAATCTGGCCTCGGCCGGAGCAGCACCAGATCGGGTTCTGGCTCGGAGAAGTCGCCGATCTGAATGGGATTCTGCACGGCGACCACAGCCCGGTCCCCTACCCCATGGACGAGGAGGTGGTTCAGTCGATTCACGCATCCGGCGTGTCGGCTGCCGATCGCTGACATCGCGAGCACCTCCCCGTCGAGCAGCTCGACGCGGTCCTCGGGATCGAAGATGTCAGCCTCGGCCATGCGGTGATAGTCCTTCACCGTGAACCGGTACGTGGTGGGGCTGAGAGCCACCTCCCCAGAATAGCCAATGTCGCACACTGACGATGTACTTCGTGTCGCCGGCGATCAGGCCCTCGCCGCCGGCCACAAGATGCTCGATTCGGCCGCCGTCAGAGCCGCCTGCGAGGCGCAGGGCCTCACCCACGACGCGTGGTTCGGCGGACTGGTCGAGCTGCGGGAGCAGAAGCTGGTGCAGATGCGGGACTACGACGACAAGGTGGCGCTGCTGGCCCTGACCCAGTCCGGGGTGTGGGCCTACGCCACCCGGTTCCGGGCCGACCTGGCCGACCTCACCGAGCGGCTGCTCGACGTGCTCGACGGCGTCGAGCCCAACGTCGCCCTGGCGCTGGGCGCCGAACTCGGCGAGTCACCGTTGCTGGTGGAGGCCGTCCTCGACCACCTGGCCGGCCGGCGCATGGTGATCTTCAGCCGGGTCGGGACCGATAGCTTCCGGATCCACCGGTTCACGTTGTGAAGGGCGAACCGCCTCGGCGATGCGGGCCAGCATGCCGTTCACGAAACGGCTCGACTCGTCGGTGGAGAAGCGCTGGGCCAGCTCGACCGCCTCGGAGATGACCGCCCCCGTGGGCACGTCGGGCCGGTGCAGCAGCTCGAAGATGCCCATGCGAAGCAGGGCCCGGTCGAGGGCCGGCATCCGCTCGATGGTCCAGTCCTTGGCGTAGCCGGTGATGAGTCCGTCGAGCTCGCCCATGTGCAGGCCGACGCCCGTCACCACCTCGACCGCGAATGCGTCCGGCTCGACCGGCAGCGCGGCCAGGACCGCGGCGGGGGCGACGTCCTTGCTCTCGGCCTCATACAGCAGTGACAGGGCCCGCTCCCGGGCCTGGCGGCGGCTCCCCGCCGGCTCAGGCACGCCTAGACACGCGTCAGATAGTCGCCGCTGCGGGTGTCGACCTTGATGCGGTCACCGGGGTTGACGAACAGGGGGACCTGCACGACGAGGCCGGTTTCCAGCGTGGCCGGCTTACGGGCACCGGACACCCGGTCGCCCTGTACACCCGGCTCGGTCTCGGCCACGCTCAGCTCCACCGACGCCGGCAGGTCCACCCCCACCACCTGGTCGTTGTAGATCTGCAACACCGCCGAGTCGCCCTCTCGCAGGTAGCTGGTGGCCTCGCCCAGGGTGGGCTCGTCGACGTTCATCTGGTCGTAGGACACGTTGTCCATGAACACGTAGTGGACGCTCTCGCGGTAGAGGTACTGCATCTCCCGCTTGTCGATCACGGCCTGCTCGAGCTTCTCATCGGAGCGGTAGGTGCGGTCGAGCACCGCCCCGGTGCGGACATTCTTGAGCTTGGTGCGCACGAAGGCGCCGCCCTTGCCCGGCTTGACGTGCTGGAACTCGACCACCGTGAAGAGCCCCTCGGGCAGGTCGAGGGCCATGCCGTTGCGCAGGTCGTTGGTCGAGACGTTCACAGGACGACAAGCTCCTTGGTGGCGTTGGTGAGGACGGTGCAGCCCTCGTCGGTGACGACCACGGTGTCCTCGATGCGGACACCGCCGTACTCGGCCAGGTACACCCCGGGCTCCACCGTGACGACGTGGCCGGCCACCAGGGTATCGGTCGAGGTGGAGGCCACCCGCGGGTCCTCGTGGATCTCCAGGCCCACGCCGTGGCCGGTGCTGTGGAGGAAGGCGTCGGCCCACCCGGCCTCGGCGATGACGGCCCGGCACACCTCGTCGACCGCCTTGCCCTCGGCGCCGGCCCGCACCGCGTCAACACCTGCCTGCTGACTCGCAGCCACCACGTCGACCATGCGCCGGGCGGTGGCCGAGGCCGGCTCTCCCACGCACAGGGTTCGTGTCATGTCGGAGCAGTAGCCCTCCACGATGGCCCCGAAGTCGACGACGACGAGCTCGCCGGCCTCGATGCGCCGCGCGCTCGGGCGGTGATGGGGCTTGGCCCCGTTGGGCCCGGAGGCGACGATGGTGTCGAACGAGGGCGCCGACGCCCCGCCCCGGCGCATCTCGAAGTCCAGCTCGAGGGCGAACTCCTCCTCGGTCGGGTGCTCGGCCAGGCGGTGGCGCACCCGGGCCAGGGCCTCATCGGCGATGGTTGCCGCCGCGGCCATGCGTTCGACCTCGCCGGCGTCCTTGATCGTGCGCAGCTCCTCCACCAGTGCGTCGGTGGCCACCAGCTCGGCGTCGGGAAACCACTCGCCGTCGAACTTGCGCTGCTGGGCCCAGGTGACCGCCGCCGCCTCCAGCCCGAGCCGGGCCACGCCGCCGGCCTCCTCCTGCAGGTACTCCTTCTGGCTGCCGGCGGTGAGGCCGACCCGAATGCGGGCCTCGACACCGGCCTGGCCCAGCTCCAGCGCCGACTGGTCGCGATATCGGCCGTCGGTCACGAAGACCAGCTCATCGGGCCGCACCAGCAGGAGCGCGGCCGAGCCGGTGAAGCCGGTGAGGTACCGGATGTTGACCAGGCGGGTGACCAGGAGGGCGTCGCAGCCGGCCTCGTCGAACCGCTGGCGCAGCCGGGGGATGCGCGACGCCACGTCCATGGGCTTCATGACGGCCACTCTCTCACTCCCGCCCGGTGATGGGATACCGGAGAGTGGGCGATTCGCAGCGCTATGCGGCACCGGATCGCCCACTCTCGGAAAGGAGGAGGCCCACGGCCTCGACGGCCAGCCGGTAGCCGTGGCCCCCGAAGCCGGAGATGACCCCGGTGGCCACAGGGGTCACGACCGAGATGTGCCGCCAGGGCTCCCGGGCCGCAGTGTTGGACAGGTGCAGCTCCACCACCGGGCCTTCGAAGGCGGCGAGGGCGTCGCGCAACGACCAGGAGTAGTGGGTCAGGGCCGCGGCGTTCACGATGACGGCGGCCACCCGCCCCTGCGCCCCGTGCACCGCCTCGACCAGCGCCCCCTCGTGGTTCGATTGCAGGTGCTCCAACTCCAACCCCAGGTCGGAGGCGACGGCAGTGGCCGTTACCACGTGGTCGTCGAGGGTGGCCGCCCCGTAGATGTCGGGCTCGCGGATCCCCAGGAGGTTCAGGTTGGGCCCCGACAGGAGCAGGACGGTGGGCATCAGTGCGCCTCTCTGAGGGTGGCCTCGACGGCGTCGGCGGGCACGCCGCTCACCACTTCGACGCCCCGGGGGCCGTCGAGCACAAAGGTGAGCCCGTCGACCGCCTTCTTGTCGCGGGCCATGAGGGCGACCAGGTCCGTCGGCTCGCAGGAAGCCGGGACCTCGGTGGGCAGGTCGTAGCCGGCGACGACGCGCAGGTGCTCGGCGACGGCCTCGGTGTCGATCCGCCCGAGGCGCCGGGCCAGGCGGGCGGCGAAGACCAGGCCGATGGCCACCGCCTCGCCGTGGCGCAGGTCGTAGGCGCCGGCGGTCTCCAGGGCGTGGGCCAGGGTGTGGCCGTAGTTGAGCAGTGCCCGCGTGCCGGTGCGCTCGAGCTCGTCGGCAGCGATGTGGTCGGCCTTGCACCGCACACACGCGGCGACCGCTTCGTCGAGGGGAAGGTCGGGGAGGCGGTCGACGCCCAGGAAGGCGTACTTGGCCATCTCGCCCAACCCGCTGCGGTACTCCCGGGGCGGCAATGTGGCCAGCACCTCGGTGTCGCACAGCACGGCCGCCGGCTGCCAGAACGCTCCAACCAGGTTCTTGCCCTCGGGTAGGTTGACGCCGGTCTTCCCGCCGATGGCGGCGTCAACCTGGCCGAGCAGTGTGGTGGACACGTGTACCACCGGCACGCCCCGGTGGTACACCGCCGCGGCGAACCCGGCGGCATCGGTCACCACTCCCCCGCCGACGGCCACCACCACGTCGCCCCGGGTCAGGCCCCACCGTGAGAACGCCCGGCACAGCTCCTCGACCGTCTCCATGCACTTGGCGGCCTCGCCGTCGCCCATGAGGAACGTGCGCTGCTCCACGCCGGCGTCGACGGTGACGCCCACCGCCTGCTGGGTCACGATGGCCGCCCGGTGCGCGCCGACGGGCAGGACTTCGAGCAGCCGATGGCGGGCGCCGGCGCCGACCAGCACGTCGTAGGAGCGGGCGCCGCCGAGGGGGACCGGGACGGTGATCATCGAGTCAGCCATCCGTCGGGTGCTCCAGCGCCGCCTCGATGCAGGCCACGACCTGGTCCGGCGTGAGGTCGTCGACGTCGACCACCACGTCGGCCACGTCGCTGTATAGGGGGCGGCGGATGGCGTCGAGGCGCTCGAGGACGCCGGCCGGGTCCTCGTCGAGCAGCGGCCGGTGGGTGGCCGTGCCGAGTCGGGTGGCCAGCACGTCGGGTCGGGCTCGCAGCCAGACGACGGGGTCGTGGACCCGCATGAGCCGGCGGTTGGTCTCGTCGAGCACGGTGCCGCCGGCCGCGGCGATGATTCGGGGCGTGGTCGACGCCAACGCGTCGGCCAGCACCTGGGCCTCGAGCCGGCGGAACTCCGGCTCGCCGGCGGTGCGCCAGATCTCGGCGACGGTCCGCCCGGTCATGGTCTCGATCTGGCGGTCGGAATCGAGGAACTCCCATCCCCGGCGAGCCGCCAGCCGGCGACCGACGCTGGTCTTGCCCACCGCCATCATTCCCACCAGCAGAATCGACGACTCACTCAAGGGACTTCAGGTAGCCGTCGCGGTTGCGGACCATCTCGGCCACCGAGTCGCCGCCGAACTTGTGCAGGGCCTCGCCGGCCAGCACGAGAGCCACCATGGTCTCGGCCACCACACCGGCCGCCGGTACCGCGGTGACGTCGGTGCGCTCCTTGAAGGAGACGGTGCTCTCCTTGGTCTCGACGTCGACGGTCTTGAGCACCGGGCGGTTGAGGGTGGAGAGCGGCTTCATGGCCGCCTGGAGCACGATGAGCCCGCCGGTGGACATGCCGCCCTCGATGCCTCCCGCCCTGGTCGTCTCGCGGTGGTAGGACTGCGATTCGTCCCAGTGGATCTCGTCGTGGGCCTCCGAGCCCCGGCGGCCGGCGGACTCGAACCCCTCGCCGAAGCCGACGCCCTTGACCGCCTGGATGCTGCAGATGGCCTGGGCCAGGAGCCCGTCGAGCCGACGGTCCCAGTGGACGTGGCTGCCCAGGCCGACGGGCACGCCGTAGGCCAGCACTTCGACCACCCCGCCGAGGGAGTCGCCCTCCTTGGCTGCGGCCTTGATCTCGGCGATCATGGCCCCCTCGGCGTCGGAGTCGAAGCAGCGGACCTGGGATGCGTCGACCGCCTCCAGGTCGGCCGGCGTGGGCCGCTCGACGGACTTGGCCACCACCGGACCCATCTGCACCACGTGAGACAGGACCGAGATGCCGAGATGGGAGAGCAGGGCCTTGGCGCACGCCCCGGCGGCCACCCGGGCGGCCGTTTCCCGCGCCGAGGCCCGCTCGAGGACGTCGCGGGCGTCGGTGAGGCCGTACTTCTGCATGCCGGCCAGGTCGGCATGGCCGGGGCGGGGCCGGGTGAGCCGCTTCTCGGTGGCGCCCGGTGCGGGGTCCATCTCCGCCGTCCACTTCGGCCACTCGGTGTTGCCGATCTCGATGGCCACCGGCGACCCGATCGTGCGGCCGTGGCGCACGCCCCCGAGGAGGGTCAGCTCGTCCTGCTCGAAGCGCATCCGGGGACCACGCCCGTAGCCCAGCCGGCGCCGGCCCAGCTCGCCGGCAATCTCCTCCGCGGTGATGGGGAGGCCGGCGGGCAGCCCGTCGAGGGTCACGACGAGGGCCTTGCCGTGGGACTCGCCGGCGGTCAGGTAGCGGAGCATCGACCCGAATCTACCGGGGCGGGCCACGAGAGGGTTCGTGGTCGGCTCAGCCGGTCCACCAACGGATGATGGGCCCGCCGGCGAAGACGGCAAGTGTGGAGCCGGCGGCGAGGAACGGGCCGAACGCGATGTGCTCCTGCAGGCTTTTGAGGCGCAGGCCGGCCAGCACCAGGCCCACTGCGGAAATGAGCAGCACGCCCAGGAACAGGCCGGTGAGCACATGGGTGAGGTTGATCCAGCCCAGGAACAGGCCCAGCACGAAGGAGAGGCGCACGTCGCCAAAGCCCATGCCCGCCGGTGAGATCAGGTGGATGACGAGGAGGGCCAGCCAGGCCAGCGTCGCCCCCATGAGGGCGTGGCCGAACCGGCCCCACTCCCCGCCGACCAGCGCGGCCAGGGCCAGCAACGGGACAGAGGCGAAAATCGTGGGATAGACGATGCGGTTGGGGATGATCTGCAGCTTCGAGTCGATGACGCTCACCGACACCAGACACACGAAGAACACCAGATAGGCCGGCACGACCCAGTCGGCGCCGAAGCGGACGGCGGTCCCGGCGAAGAGGCCGACGGTGGCCACGATGACCAGGAGTTGGCGGACCGAACGGGTCTGGCTGGCGAGGGTGGGTAGGGGACGGAGCGGCTCCTTGTCGGGAATGCGGTCGATCAGCAGGTTGGCCAGCATGCCGCCCGGCACCCCGAGCAGGGCGCAGAGCACGACGATCGTCGCCGTCACCCGGACCGGCCTTCCGGGCCGGTCTGGGTGAGCGCTTGAACGGCGGCGGCCCGCAGCACCTCGACGGGCGCCGGCCGGCCGGTCCACAGCTCGAAGGCCAGCGCCCCCTGGTGCACGAGCATGCCCAGGCCGCCCGCCACCCGGGCGCCGCGGTCCAGGGCCTCCCGCATCAGGACCGTCACCGCCGGATTGGGCACCAGGTCGACCACCAGCTGGCCCGGACCGAGCAGCCGGGGGTCGATCGGCAGGCCGCGGGGGTCAGCGCCGGCCAGGCCGATCGGGGTGGCATTGACGACCAGGTCGACACGCCCGACATCGGCAGCGGCGCCGACCCGGCCGACGACGCCGGCCAGCTCGGCGGCCGACTCCGCCCTCGATGCCGTGCGGTTGACCACCGTCACCTCGGCCGCCCCCGCGCCGGCCAGAGCGTGCACGACGGCGCGGGCCGCACCGCCGGCGCCGAGCACGGCACAGGCCCGGCCGTTCGGGTCGAAGCCCTCCTCGGCGAGCGACGCAAGGAACCCCGCTCCGTCGGTGTTGTCCCCGAGCATTGAACCGTCGTCCCGGCGCACGACGGTATTGGCCGCGCCGATCGCCGACGCGGCGGCGGTGGCATCGTCGACCGCGGCCAGCGCCGCCGCCTTGTGGGGGATGGTGACCGAGAGCCCGCCGATGCCCAGGGCCCGGATGCCGTCGAAGGCCACGTCCACCGAGCCGGGGGCCACCTCGAAGGCCAGGTAGACCCAGTTCAGGCCCAGTTCGCGGAACGCGGCGTTGTGCATGGCCGGCGACAGCGAGTGCCTGACCGGGGACCCGATGACCGCGGCCAGACGGGTATCTGCGTTCGGGGCGGTCACTGGGACCAGGTCAGCCGCACAGCCCCTTGGCGATGCACACGTT
The DNA here is from genome assembly GCA_038214685.1 of Acidimicrobiales bacterium. GTDB lineage: Bacteria > Actinomycetota > Acidimicrobiia > Acidimicrobiales > AC-14 > CADCTB01. The sequence goes on along the minus strand of JBBQRO010000001.1, from coordinate 37,873 downwards.
GACCAGGTTCTGGAACTCGCGGTCATCCGCGGTGAAGGAGTGCCGCCCGTTGGCGTCGGTGAGCACGTAGTAGATCCAGTTACCGGCGGTGGGTGAGGCGGTGGCCTCCAACGACTTGCGACCCGGACTGGCGATGGGGCCCGGCGGCAGGCCCGGGATCCGGTAGGTGTTGTAGGGCGAGTTGACCTCGCGGTCCTTGAAGCTGACCGACTCCTGCGGACGGTTCAGGGCGTAGAGGACGGTGGCGTCGATCTGGAGCTGCATCTTGCGCTCCAGACGGTTGTAGATCACCCGGGCCACCTTGCCACGGTCCTCGTCGACGCGGGCCTCGCGCTCGACCAGGGAGGCCACGATCACCGCCTGATAGGGCGTGATGCCGAAGCGGGCGGCCGCGCCCGTCAGGTTGAGCTGGGTGGCCAGGGAGTCGAAGGCGTCGACCATCTTGCGGAGGATCGCCGCCTCGTCGTCGCCCTTGGCCACGAAGTAGGTCTCGGGCAGGATGAGACCTTCGAGGCTGTTGTTGCCCGCCGGCTGGTACTGCGAGCGGATGGTGCCGCCGTTGGCCACTTCCATGAACTTGTCGGCCGACCGCCCCGGCATCTCGCCGATCACCCTGGCCACCTCGGGCAGGGTGAGGCCCTCGGGCACGGTGACCCGCTCCTCCTCGGCCTTGGCCGCGCCACCCTCGAGGACCTTGACCACGTCGCTGAGATTGGAGTTCTTGTCGAGGCTGTAGGCGCCGGCCTGGATCGACGCCACGCCGGTCAGCCGGGCGTAGTACTTGAACACGTCCGCGTTGGGGATGATGCCCTCGGTCTCGAGCAGGGCGGCGATGTCGCTGGTGGACATACCCTGCTCCACCGTCACCCGCACCGCCGGGCCGCTGGCCCCCGAGGGGTTGACCTGGCGCTGGACCCAGAGCACGCCCGAGCCAGCCAGGACCAGGAAGGTCAGGGCCAGGGCGAGAAGGATGAAGGGCCACCGCCGGCCGTGTTCCTCGTACTGGAAGTAGTCGGGCGAATCCCGGCGGACGTCGACGCTCATGCCCCGGTGCCGTTCCGGTTGGTGTCCAGCCACGACTGCAACATGACGGCGGCCGCAGCCTGGTCGACGGCGCCGGCTTCCCGGGCCCGCCGCCGGCGCCGGCCGGTGACGCCCGCCTCGGTCAACGAGCGGTTGGCGCTGACGCTGGTCAGCCGCTCGTCGTGGCACTCGACGGGCACGTCGAGCACTTCCCGCAGGGCCTCGGCCTCATCGAGGGCGGCTCGGGCCGCGGCGCCCTCGCTGCCGTCCATCGACAGTGGCAGGCCCACGACCACCAGGCCGGCGCCGACCTCGGTCACGATCTCGGCCACCCGGGCCCGGTCGGCGCCGACGTTGCCCGACCGCTGAATGGTGCTGTACGGCGTTGCCATGGTTCCTCCCGAGTCGCTGACCGCCACCCCGATCCGCCGGGTGCCGAGGTCGAGGGCCACCGCCCTCACGAGCCCGCCCCGGCCGCCCGGCGGGCCTGTTGGAGCGCTTCGTCGAGCCGGCCCGGGTCGCGCCCGCCGGCCACGGCCACATCCGCGCCCCGCCCGCCACCGCCTCCCACCGTGCGGGCGGCGTCGGCCAGTAGCTGGGACGCGTCGAGGCCGCTGTTCTTCACCACTGCGGCGATCAGGGAGACGCCGCCGCCCTCGGGCTCCCCGCCCAGAACCACGGCCCGCATGCCCGGCTGGTCGCGAATGGCCAGGGCCAGGTCCTTCAGGTCGTCTCTCGTCGTGCCGTCGACCCGGGCCACGACCACCCCGCCGACCGCCTGGCCCGCCAGCTCACGGGCCCGGCCGCCGGCGCCCTGGCGGCGTAGGGCCTTGATCTCATCGGCCAGGCCGCGCTGGTCGTCGAGCAGGCGCTCCACCCGGCCCGGCACCTCGGGCGGCGTCACCCGCAGGAGCGTGGCCGTGCGGCCGAGGGTGTGCGTCTCGTTGCGGATGCGGTCGAGGCTGGCCATGCCGGTGACCGCCTCGATGCGGCGCAGGTTGGCCCCGATGGAGCTCTCGGAGGTGATCTTGATCGGCCCGATGGTGCCCAGGGCGTGCACGTGGGTGCCGCCGCACAGCTCGACCGACCGGGGCCCGGCCTCGACGACCCGCACGACCTCGCCGTACTTCTCGCCGAAGAAGGCGATGGCGCCCAGGCGTTCGGCTTCGGCCTTGGACACCTCGTAGGCCTTCACCGGCTCGTTGGCCAGCACCTGGTGATTGGCCAGGGCCTCGACCCTCTCCAGCTCGTCGGCCGTGACGGCCTCGTAGTGGCTGAAGTCGAAACGGAGCCGGTCGGGCGCCACCAGGGAGCCGGCCTGCTTCACGTGGCTACCCAGCACCTCGCGCAGGGCCCAGTGGAGCAGGTGGGTACCGGTATGGTTGCGGCGGATGGCTTCTCGCCGGCCGGTGTCGACGGTGGCGGTGACCTCCTGGCCGGCGGTAATCTCACCCTCGGTCAGGCGGACGGTGTGGCGGTGCAGGCCGGGGAGGGCGTAGGTGGTGTCGAGGACCTCGGCGGCCCCCGTGGGGCCGACGATGGTGCCCATGTCACCCACCTGGCCGCCGCCTTCGGCGTAGAAGGGGGTGCGATCGAGGAAGATTTCCTCGCCGACGACGGCCCGGACCCGGGCTGTGGTGACCTGCTCGGAATAGCCGGTGAACTCCACCGGACCCTCGGCGAGCAGGGTCTTGTAGACCGACCGCCGATCCTCGGCATCGGCAGGCACGCCGGCCTTGCTCGTGTCGGCCGCTTGCTGGCCCATGCGCCGCTGGGCCTCCATCGCCTGCTCGAACCCGACCATGTCGACGGTGACCCCACGCTCGGTGGCCACCTCCAGGGTGAGCTCGAGCGGGAACCCATAGGTGTCGTGGAGCCGGAAGGCCACGGCGCCGGCCAGGGTGCCGCCGCCGGCGGCCGCCGTGGCCAGCTCCTCGTCGAGGATGGCCGAGCCCGACCGCAGAGTGCGGTGGAACCGCTCCTCCTCCCGGGCGATGATCCCGACGATGTCGGCCCGGGCCCCCTCCAGTTCGGGATAGGCCGGGCCCATCACGTCGACCACGGCCTCGACCAGGGCCGGCAGGACTCGTCCCTCGACGCCCAGCCCGAAGGCGTGGCGGACGGCCCGCCGCAGGATGCGGCGCAGCACGTAGCCCCGGTCCTCGTTGGAGGGCGTTTGGCCGTCGGCCACCATGAAGGTGACCGTGCGGGCATGGTCGGCCAGGACGCGCAGGCTGACGTCGGCCTCGGGGTCGTCGCCCAGACGCCGGCCGGTGGCTGTCTCGGCTGCGGCCACCAGGCGCTGCAGCTCGTCGGTCTCGAACACCGAGTCGACGCCCTGGAGGACGGTGAGCATGCGCTCCAGGCCGGCGCCGGTGTCGATGATGCGCAGCGGCAGGGGGGCCAAAGTGCCGCCGGCCTGGCGGTTGTACTGCATGAACACCAGGTTCCAGATCTCCAGGAACCGGGCCTCGCCACCGTGGGCCGGGCCGCCGGGCGCGCCGTAGGCCTCGCCGCGGTCGTAGAAGATCTCCGAGGACGGTCCGCACGGGCCCGTCTCCCCCATCTCCCAGAAGTTGTCGGCGCCCATGCGCTGGATCCGCTCAGGGGCCAGGCCCACCGAATCCCGCCAGATGGCCGCGGCCTCGTCGTCGGTGTCGTGCACGGTGACCCACAGCCGGTCGCCGTCGATCTTCAGCACCTCGGTGAGGAGCTCCCAGGCCCACGGGATGACCTCCGCCTTGAAGTAGTCGCCGAAGCTGAAGTTCCCCAGCATCTGGAAGAAGGTGAGATGACCTGAGGTGACGCCGACGTTGGCGATGTCGTCGTGCTTGCCCTTGACCCGGAGGCACTTCTGCACCGACGTGGCCCGGGGCGGGGCGGGTACCTGCTCCTCGCCCAGGATGATGGGCAGGAACTGGTTCGTGCCGGCGTTGGCGAACATGGGCGCGGCAGGGTGGTGCGGGATCAGGCCCATCGACGGATGCAGTGTGTGGCCACGGTCGACGAAGAACCCGGTGAAGGCGCGGCGAAGTTCCTGGGCATCCATACGTCGGAGTCAGACTACCGACCGGAGCCGGCGGCGTTCAGCGGGTTGGCGCGCTCAGCGCGTCCGGCGCCCGATCTCGGTGCGCAGCTCGGCCTCGCGCTGGCGCATGGCTGTCCGGCCCTCGTCGAGGGCGGCCTTGACCTCGGTGCCGACCGACCTGGCCCCGGTCACCACGTCCTGCGTGAGCCGCTGGGGGGTCAGCCGCTCGACCGTCCGGCGGACGGTGCGCATGAGCCAGAACGACGAGCCGAACCCGATCGACAGCCCCGTGCCCAGCCAGAAGATGCGCTTGAACACGGTGGCTCAGGCCCGCCTGGCCAACCGGCGGGATGCCCGGGAGAGCCCGGACGCCACTGCGGCCAGCTTGATCACCGGGGTGGCAAAGGTGGCGTAGGCCAGCCGCGACGCCGAGTCCACTGTGCCCTGGATGGCCTCCGTCCGATCCAGGATGGCCTCCACCTGCACCAGGTCGCCGTTGGCCTGGCGGACGGCGGCGTGGACGTCGGCGATGAGCGGGACCGCAGTGCGCCGCACGTCGTCGACCGCCCCCCGCACCGTCTTCATGGTGCGGATGGCCGAGCCGACCAGGACGAGCAGGCCCACGACCAGCATGGCGAAGGCGATCGAGGCCACGGTGGCGGCTAGCTCGCCGGCGTTCACTGTGCTGGCCCGCTCTCGGCCGCTCGGACCTGTCCGTCCCGTGCTCGCATGCGCTCGGCAATCTCCCGTTCGAAGCCATGATCGGACGGTTGGTAGTACACCCGGCCGGCAACCTCAGGGGGGCGATGCTCCTGGGGCACCCACCCGCGCGGGTCATCATGAGGATACTCGTAGCCGATCCCATGACCCAGCTTCTTGGCCCCGAAGTACGAGGCGCTGCGCAGGTGCACGGGAACCTCGCCGGCCGGGCGGTCCTTCACGTCGTCTTGCGCCCCGCCGAGGCCGGCGGTGACCCGGTTGGACTTCGGGGCGGTGGCCAGGTGAATCACCGCCTGGGCCAGGTTGAGCTGAGCTTCGGGCAGGCCGACGAATTCCACCGCCCGGGCCGCGGCGTCGGCGATGAGCAGGGCCATGGGGTCGGCCATGCCCACGTCCTCCGACGCCAGGATCACCATCCGGCGGGCGATGAACCGGGCGTCCTCGCCGGCTTCGAGCATGCGGGCCAACCAGTACAGGCCGGCGTCGGGGTCGGAGCCACGGATGCTCTTGATGAAGGCGGACACGATGTCGTAGTGCTCGTCGCGCTCGTAGCGGAGGGCCCGGGCGTCGAGGGCGGCTTCGGCGTCGGCCAGGGTGACCTTGGCACCGTCGCCGGCCAGGGCTATGGCCACTTCCAGGGCGTTGAGCGCCACCCGGGCGTCTCCGTCGGCCCGGCCGACGAGATGGTCGAGGGCCTCATTGTCGGCCTCGGCCTGCTCATGCTCCAGGCCGCGCTCGAGCAGGGCCCGAACCGCGTCGGGCGACAGGGGCTGGAGCCGGAACAGGCTGGAGCGGGAGAGCAGCGGGGCGTTGACCTCGAAGTAGGGGTTCTCGGTGGTCGCCCCGATCAGGACGAGCAGGCCCTCCTCCACCGCGGGCAGGAAGGCGTCCTGCTGGGACTTGTTGAACCGGTGGATCTCGTCGAGGAACAGGATCGTGCCCTCGCCCTGCTCGGCCAGCCGCCGGCGGGCCCGCTCCACCACCTCCCGCACGTCTTTCACGCCGGCCGTCACCGCCGAGAGCGTCTCGAACGACCTGCTGGTGGCGCCGGCGATGAGCCGGGCCAGGGTGGTCTTGCCCGTCCCCGGCGGTCCCCACAGGATCACCGACGACATTCGGTCGGCCTCGATCAGCCGCCGCAGCGGCCCGCCGGCGCCGAGTAGGTGCACCTGACCGACCACCTCGTCGAGCGTCACCGGCCGCATCCGGGCCGCCAGCGGTGCCTGCCGGCGCAGCCGCTCCTGCAGAGCGGCCCCGAACAGATCCTCGGCCACGAGGCGACGCTACCCCTCCCGAGTGTGGGCGATCCGCAGTGCTTGCGACACCGAATCGCCCACACTGGCGCAGCGACGCGGATACGCAGGTCACGATCTCCTCGTCGGTGGACCGGGAGGTGAACCGGAGCAGGGTCCACCCATGGGCGACGAGGGCGTTGGCTCGGGCCCGATCGTCGTCGAAAGCCGAACGGGTGTGGTGGAACTCCCACCCGTCGAGCTCGACGGCCAGCTTTGACGGGGGGTCGGCCAGATCCAGCTTGTACGTGCGGCTCCCTATCCGTACCCGGTACTGCTGGACGAGGACCGGCAGGCCGGCGGCCACCAGGGCCCGCAGCACCCGTGTCTCCAGGTCGCTGTCGCCCGGGTCGTAGCCGGGGAGCCGGGCCACCAGGAGGTCCTGGATCACGGCCGGCCGGCGGCCAGGTGCCTTGCCAAGGCGACCGACGCAGGAGCGGAGCCGCTCCAAGCGCACGAGCCGGCGCCGGAGCCCGTCGTCGAGCAGACGGCCGAGGGCCGTCGGCGGCAGGGTCGCCGAAAGGTCGACCAGCGTGCGTTCTGGGCTCGTCACGGGAATCTGCAGATGGCTGGTCAGGTCGGCGCTGAACAAGGCCCCGGACCGGTGACTACGCACGCCGGCCAGCTTCACCCGGCCGTGATGATCAGCCAGTCATGCCCTCAACACCCCCCCGGCCGAGTCGTGCGAGAGCCAGGCGTGCGGCTGGAGGCTCAGGGTCGTGGCGGCCATCGCCTGGACCCACGTCGGCGGGGCGCCGGCGACGGCGTAGACACGCGGCCGCACGACGACCCACTCCCCCGACCGGGCCTTGTGGCGGATCTGACCGACGCCGAGACCGGCGTGCAGGGCTTGCCCGAGGGTGATGAGGCCGTGTTGGGAGGCGGCGATCGTGCTGAGGCGGTGGCGGACGTCCATTGAACCAGCATGGCGCAGGGATGAGACAACGTGAGAGTGGGCGATTCGGTGTCGAATGTCACCGCGAATCGCCCACACTCGCCCCGGTCAGGTCGGTTTGGGGAGGGTGCGGAGGCCCAGTTCGGTGAGTTGGCGGGGGTCGATCGGGCCCGGGGCGCCGGTGAGGGGGTCGACACCGGACTGGGTCTTGGGGAAGGCGATGACCTCGCGGATGTTCTCCTCGCCGGCGAGGAGGGCGACGAGGCGGTCGATGCCGAAGGCGAAGCCGGCGTGGGGCGGGGCGCCGTGGCGAAAGGCGTCGAGGAGGAAGCCGAAGCGGGCCTGGGCCTGCTCGGGCTCGATGCCCAGGAAGGAGAAGATCCGCTGCTGGATCTCGGGGCGGTGGATACGCACCGAGCCGGAGCCCAGCTCCCAGCCGTTGAGCACCAGGTCGTAGGCCTGGGAGCGGACGGCGAGCGGCTCGGTGTCGAGGGCGTCGAGGTCGTCGGGGTGGGGCATGGTGAACGGGTGATGGGCCGGGATGGGCCGGCCGTCGCCGTCGAGGCCCTCGAAGAGGGGGAAGTCGGTGACCCACAGCAGGTTCAACCCGCCCTCGGTCACCGGCGGGCGCCCCAGTTCCAACCGGAGCTGGCCCAGCACCCGGTCGACGACCGGCCGCTCCCCCGCCACGATCAGCAGCAGGTCGTCGGGCTCGGCACCGAGGGCCTTGGGCAGGCCGGACTGCTCGGCTTCGGACAGGAACTTGAGGATGGGCGATGCCAGCGTCTCACCCTCCATTTTCAGCCACACCAGCCCGCCGGCGCCGGCGGCCTTGGCCTGGTCGGTCAACCGGTCGATTCGCGCCCGCCCCATGCCGGCCTCAGCCGGCACGCGGATGCCCTTGACGCAGGGCGCCTGCAACGCCCGGAAGCCGGTGCCCGCCACCGCCTCCGTGAGCTCGACCAGCTCCATCCCGAAACGCACATCGGGCTTGTCGGAGCCGAACCGGTCCTGGGCCTCGCGCCAGGTCATGCGGGGGATCTCGGCGGAGACCTCCCGGCCGGCGGCGGCGATGCCGGCGGCGATGGTCTGGGAGATGACGGCGATGACGTCGTCCTGGTCGGCAAAGGACATCTCGGCGTCGAGCTGGGTGAACTCGAACTGGCGGTCGGCCCGCAGGTCCTCGTCGCGCAGGCACCGGGCCAGCTGGAAGTACTTGTCGACGCCACCGACCATGAGCAGCTGCTTGAACAGCTGGGGGCTCTGGGGCAGGGCGTAGAAGGATCCCGGCTGCAGGCGGGAGGGGACGACGAAGTCACGCGCCCCCTCGGGCGTGGAGGCGATCAGGGTCGGTGTCTCCACCTCAACGAAGCCCTGGTCCTCCATCGATCGGCGAATGGCGCTGCTGACCGCGGCCCGCAGGCGCAGGTTGCGCTGCATCGTGGGCCGGCGGAGGTCGACGTACCGGTGGCGCAGCCGCAGGTTCTCCTCCGCGTCGACGCGGTCGGCCACCGGGAACGGCGGCGGTTCGGCCTGGGAGACGATCTCGACGGAGCAGTCGCCCACCTCGACGTCGCCGGTGGGCAGGTTGGGGTTGGCCGTGCCCTCGGGGCGGGCCCGCACCATGCCCGTGACCCGCACGACGAACTCCGAGCGCAGGTCGGCGGCACCGTCGACCACGCACTGCACGATCCCCGTGTGGTCACGCACGTCGACGAAGGCCAGGCTCTGGCCGTGCTCGCGCCGGCTGGCCACCCAGCCACACACGCTGACCGCCTGGCCGACGTGGGTGGGGCGGAGCTCGCCGCACATGTGGGTCCGCATCATGAAAGTCGCTCCTGCACGTGCTTGAGGATGTCGGCCCGGTCGACCGTCTCCTGTTCTCCTCCGCGGAGGTCCCGCAAGGTCACTGTGGCCGCCGCCAGCTCGTTGTCGCCGACGACGAGGGCGAGACGGGCCCCGGACCGGTCGGCCGACTTGAACTGGGACTTCATAGACCGCCCGTCGAACGACCGGTCGGCCGAGATGCCTGCCACCCGCAGCTCGTGGGTCAGTGCAAGCGCAGCGGCACCGCCCGTGGTGTCGACCACCCAGACGTCGAGGGCCGACGCCGGGATACCGAATACGCCCTCGGCGTCGGCCGCCAGCATCAGCCGCTCGATCCCCAGGCCGAATCCGATCCCCGGCGTGGCCGGGCCGCCGAGCGCCTCGGCCAGCTTGTCGTACCGCCCGCCGCCGCCCACCGCGTTCTGAGCCGAATCGAGCGAGTCGGCGGCCAGCTCGAAGGTGGTCCGGGTGTAGTAGTCGAGTCCCCGCACCAGGCGGGGTTGCAAGGTGTACGCCACGCCCAGGCTGTCGAGGCCGGCCCGCACCCGGGTGAAGTGGGCGGCGCACGGCTCGCACAGGTGGTCGACCAGGCGGGGCGCCGCCTCGGTGGCCGTGCGGCACGCATCGCGCTTGCAGTCCAGCACCCGCAGCGGGTTCCTCTCGAATCCGGCCGAGTGCTCGTCGCACAGGACGGCGGCGCCCAGGAAAGCGCGCAGCAGGTCGAGATATGCCGGCCGGCAGACGTCGTCACCCAGCGAGTTGAGCAGCAACGTCACCCGGCCGAGGCCGACGGCGGCGCACACCGACCAGGCCAGAGCCACGACCTCGACGTCGAGGTCGGCGTCGTCGGTGCCCAGCGCTTCGACACCCAGCTGGTGATGCTGGCGGAACCGCCCCGCCTGGGGCCGCTCGTAGCGGAAGTTCGGGCCGACGTACCAGGCCTTGAACGGCGCGGTCGGCCGGTGCTGGACGTACGCCCGGACCACCGATGCCGTCCCCTCGGGGCGTAGCGCCACCCGCCGGCCGCCCTTGTCCTCGAAGTCGTACATCTCCTTGCGGACCACGTCGGTCCCCTCGCCGACCCGCTCGAAGACCCCGACATCCTCGAACATGGGGCTGAGCACCAGCCCGTACCCGGCCCGCCCGACGTGGCCGGCGAACAAGGCGACCAGCCGTTCCCAGCGAGCCGATTCCGGCGGCAGCACGTCGCGGGTGCCCACGGGGGCACGGAATTCGGTCACAGAAGCACGCTACCGGGTGCGCCTGGGCGCCCCGTCGGTGTTTCACCCATATGACCTGGGCCGTCAGCGGTCGATCGCTCTACCGGTTCAGCGGCGGGTGCCGGGCAGAACCCGGTAGGCGTCGAACACCGCCTCGACCCGCTTCACGGATCGCAACACCGCATCGAGGTGCGAAGGGTCGGCCAGCTCGAAGTCGAAGCGCAACCGGGCGACCCGGTCGGAGCCGGTGTGGGTGGACGACGCCACGATGTTCACGTGGTGGTCGGCCAGGGCGGTGGAGACGTCGCCCAGGAGGCGGGCCCGGTCGAGGGCCTGGACCTCGATAGAGGCCACGAACACGCCGGCCCGGGCTCCGTCCCACTCCACCTCGATCTGGCGCTCGCCCATGCTGGTGGTGAGCGTGACGGCGTTGGAACAGTCGGCCCGGTGGACCGACACGCCCCGCCCCGTGGTGACGAACCCGATGATCTCGTCCCCCGGCACGGGCGTGCAGCACAGGGCAAGACGGACCATGACGTCGTCGAGACCCTCGACGTGCACGCCCCCCGAGCCCTGGACCCGTGAGCGGGCCGGGCGGCGGACGGTGGAGGGCAGCTGCTCCTCGTTCTCGCCGCCCCGTAGCTCGCGCGCCAGGCGCTGGGCCACGGACTGGGCCGACACGTGGTTCTCGCCGATGGCCTGGTGAAGGGCGTCGAGATCGGCGTAGTTGAGGTCGACAGCCACCTTGGCCAGCACTGGGGAGTTGGCCAGCTTCTGCACGGGCAGACCCTCGCGACGCATGAACTTCACCAGCTCCTCGCGCCCGCTCTCCACCGCCTCCTCGCGCCGGCTGCGGCTGAACCAGTGGCGGATCTTGTTGCGGGCCCGCGGGGTGACGGCCACCTGCAGCCAGTCGCGCGACGGCCCGGCTCCTTCGACCTTGGAGGTGATGACCTCGACGCGGTCGCCCGACTTCAGCGTGGTGTCGAGGGGAACCAATCGGCCGTTCAGGCGGGAGCCGATGCACCGGTGACCCACGTCGGTGTGGATGGCGTAGGCGAAGTCGATGGGCGTGGCGCCCAGGGCCATGGTGACCACGTCGCCCTTGGGGGTGAAGACGAACACCTCGTCCTGGTCGAGGTCGAGCTTGAGCGACTCCATGAACTCGGCCGGATCGTCGGTCTCGGACTGCCAGTCGACGATGCGGTGCAGCCACCCGACGTCGGCCAGGGGCCCCGATTCCTTGTAGTTCCAGTGCGCGGCGATGCCGTACTCCGCCCGCTGGTGCATCTCGACGGTGCGGATCTGGACCTCGATGGGCTTGCCCTGGGGCCCCACGACGGTGGTGTGCAGCGACTGGTAGAGGTTGAACTTGGGCATGGCGATGTAGTCCTTGAACCGCCCCTGCACCGGCTTCCACGTGGCGTGGATGGTGCCCAGTGCCGCGTAGCAGTCCTTCTCGCTGCTGACCAACACCCGCAGGCCGACGAGGTCATAGATCTCGTCGAACTCCCGCTGCTTCACCACCATCTTCTCGTAGATGCTCCAGTAGTGCTTTGGGCGGCCGATCACGTCGCCGTCCACCTTTACCTCGGCCAGCCGGGCCCGCACCATGTCGACGACCTGCGACAGGTAGATGTCGCGCTCGGGGGCGCGGCTCGACACCATCTGCTCGATCTCGGCGTAACGCTTGGGGTAGAGGGTGGCGAAGGAGAGATCCTCGAGCTGCCACTTGATGCCGCCGATGCACAGCCGGTGGGCCAGCGGCGCATACACGTCGATGGTCTCCTGGGCGATGCGCTCCTGCTTGTCCCGGGGCAGGGCAGCGATGGTGCGCATGTTGTGGAGTCGGTCGGCCAGCTTGATGAGCAGGACCCGGATGTCCTTGGCCATGGCCACGAGCATCTTGCGCATGGTGGCCGCCTGCTGGGCCTCCCTGGAGTCGAAGCGCACCCGGTCGAGCTTGGTGACGCCGTCGACCATGGCCGCCACCTGGGGCCCGAAGTCGCGGGTGACGTCGTCGAGGGATATGGCCGTGTCCTCCACGGCGTCGTGCAGCAGGGCGGCGGCCAGGGTGACGTCGTCAAGGCCGAGCTCGGCCAGGATGGTGGCCACGGCCAGCGGATGGACGATGTAGGGGTCCCCCGAGCGACGGACCTGACCATCGTGGGCTTCGGCGGCCGCCGCGTAGGCCCGGGTCAGCAGGGAGGTGTCGGCCTTGGGGTGCTTGGACCGGTAGAGGTTGACCAGCTCGCGGACGTCGTCGGGGACGGTTTGGGACGAGCGCCGCCACGGCAACACGCGATCGGCGGTGGGCACTCCTGGTTCCCCTCTACGCGTAGGTCACGAGCGACACAATGTCGTACCCATCCAGCTTCTCGCGTCCCCCGAGATAGCTCAGTTCGATGGCGAAGCCCAAGCCGGCGACGGTGGCCCCCATCCGTTCCACCAGGCCCACGGTGGCCCGGGCCGTGCCGCCGGTGGCGATCACGTCGTCGACTATCAGGATCTGCTCCCCGGGGGCGACGGCATCGACATGCATCTCGAGGCGGTCGACGCCGTACTCGAGGGCGTACTCCTCCGACTCGGTCTGCCACGGCAGCTTGCCCGGCTTGCGGACGGGCACGAAACCGGTGCCCAGCCGGTAGGCCACCGGGGCGGCGACGATGAAGCCCCGGGCTTCCACCCCCACGACCTTGTCGATTCTCCGATCGGCGAAGGCGTCGGCCAGGGCGTCGACGGTGAACCGTAGGGACTCGACATCGCCCAGGAGCGGCGTCAGGTCACGGAAGACGATGCCGGGCGAAGGGAAGTCCGCGACGTCGCGGATGCGCCCCTTGAGCCAGTCCGCATCAGCCATGAGCCAGCCTACACGGTGGCCACACGGGCCCTACCGGGCGCTCAGCGCCGCTTGCCCTTTTTCCGGGGCCGAGGCGCTCCCGGGCGGGCGACCGGCTTCGGGCGGGGCTGTTGGGCCTGGCCGGTGGGGCCCGGGCGCGAAGGCACCAGCTGGTCGTCGTCGCCGTCGGTACCGTCGGGGTCGACCGCTCGGGCCCGGGCCGGGCTCCTGGCCCCCGCCCGCGGCTTGGGCAATCGGGCGGGCGGGGCTCCTCCGCCGGCGAGGGCGGCGGTGGGGGTGGGGGTGAGCAGGCCGGCGCCTCCCTTGGCCGTCAGCCGCTGACGGATGCTGGCATAGCGGGGCTCGCGCTCCTTGAGGATGGCCAGGATCGGCGCGGCGATGAAGATGGAGGAGTAGGCGCCGGTGAGGAGGCCGACCAGCAGGGCCAGCCCGAAGTCGTTCAGGGTGGTGGCGCCCAGGACACCGGCGCCGATGACCAGGATGGAAACGATCGGCAGGATGGCCACGATGGAGGTGTTGAGCGAGCGCATCAGCATCTGGTTCATGGACAGGTTCACGGTGTCGGAGTACGTGAAGCGACCGCTGGCGCCCAGCCCCTTGGTATTCTCCTCCACCCTGTCGAACACCACGATGGTGTCGTACAGCGAGTACCCCAGGATGGTCAGGAACGCAACCACGGTGGCGGGGGTCACCTCGAACCGGAAGATGGAATAGACCCCGACGGTCACGAGGATGTCGTGGACGACAGCCGCCAGGGCGGCCACCGCCATCTTCCACTCGAACCGCAACGAGATGTAGATACTGATCAGGACGAAGAAGACCACCAGGGCGTTGCGGGCCTTGTTGGTCACCGCCTTGCCCCATGACGGGCCCACGTCGTTCACGCTGACCTGGGCCGTGCCGACACTGGCTACGTCGGCCAGGGCCTGGCTGATCCGGGCCTGTTGCTCCGGCGGCTCATTGCCCGACGCCACCCGGATCCTGTCGCCGCCGACGATCTGGATGGTGGCGTCGCCCAGGCCCAGGGGGCGGACCGCGTCGCGGGCCTCCTCCACCGACACCCCCGGCGCCGGAACCTCCCACGAGGTGCCGCCCCTGAAGTCGATCCCGTAGTTCAGGCCCTGGGCCAGCAGGGAGATCAGGCCGGCCAGGACGAACACGGCGGACAGCACGAACCAGGGGTTCCGCCGACCGATGAAGTCGATCGTGGTCTCGCCGTGGTACAGCCGGTGGCGCAGCGACGCCTTGGCCGGCTCGACCTGCAGGTCGTTGGTCATACGGGCTCCTTGACCCTCGGGCTGGCAACCGTCGGCGCTGCGTTCAGGCCTCGGGCCACACCCAACCAGCTGGTTCCGGTGAACAGCCGGCTGCGGCCGAGCAGCATGACCATGGGGCGGGTGAAGAAGTAGGCGGTGAACACGTCGAGCAGGGTGGTGAGGCCCAGGAAAAAGGCGAAGCCCCGAACCGATCCCACGCTCAGCACGTAGAGCACCACGGCACCGATGATCGACGCTGCGTCGGCGGCCAGGATGGTGCGGTAGGCCTTGGCGAACCCGCGGTCGAGCGACGATCGGATGGTCTTGCCCGACCGGATCTCGTCCTTCAGCCGCTCGAAGTACACGACATAGGAGTCCACCGTCACCCCGACCGACACGATGATGCCGGTGGCGCCGGCCAGGCTCAGGGCCAGCCCACTGGTGCGGCCGAGCAGGGTGACCAGGGAGTACATGATGGCGCCGGTGAGGGCCAGCCCTACCCAGACCACCAGGCCGAGAGCCCGGTAGTACACCAGCATGTAGAGGGCGACCAGGCCGAGCCCGACGGCGCCGGCCACCAGGCCGGCCCGCAGCGAGTCCTGGCCGAGGGTGGCCGACACGGTCTGCACCGTCTGGCGGTCGAGCTGGACGGGCAGGGCGCCATAGCGCAGGACGAGGGCCAGATCCTTGGCCTCGGACTGGGAGAAGCTGCCGGTGATGACGCCCCGGCCCTGGAACTCGGTGACCTGAAGGCTGGGCGCCGAACGCACGACGCCGTCAAGGTCGATGGCGATCTGGTTGCCGGCGCCGACCTTGGCGGCCATGCTGTTCCACTGCCTGGTGCCCTCGTCGGTGAGCTCGAAGCCGACCTCCCACGCCCCCGTCTGGGACACGGTGGCCGAGGCGCCCGACAGGGCCTGGCCCTTCACCTCGGCGGGGCCGAGCAGATAGCGGGAGGTCACCCGACCGTCGGAATCCTTCTCGGGCAGAATCACCTGCTTCGTCTCGTCGTCGTCCTCCGGCGCGGTGGTGGTGCTGAGGTCGATGGGGACGGTGGTGGGCGTGGTCGTGGCGGGGGCCGGGGCCCCCTCCACGGTGGTCGATGTCGTCGACGAGGTGGAGGACGTGGGCGTGGGCTCGGCAGGGAGCTGCTGGATGACGGGTCGGAACAGGAGCTGGGCGGTCTGGCCGACGACTTCGAGCGCCCGCTCACGGTTCTCGACACCGGGGAGCGACACGATGATCGAGTCGCCCTGGCGGGTGATCTCCGGCTCGGCCACACCGAGAGCGTCGACCCGGTTGCGGATGATCTCGATGGCCTGGTCGAGCACGCCCGGGGCCACCTGCTCCCGGGGCTCCAGGACCACGGATGCGCCACCCTGCAGGTCGAGGCCCAGCTGCGGCGTCCGCCCGGAGATCAGGGTGGCCGACAGGGCGCCGATGACCAACACGAAGACCGCGATCAGGGTATAGGCGGGCGAACGGCGCATCAGAGACCGTCCTTGCCCGACGCCGGGCCGGTGGTCATGTCGTCATCATCCTCGTCGTCATCATCCTCGTCGTCGGTGACCTCGTCGTCGGTGACCTCATCGTCGGAGGGGCCGACGCGCTGGCTGACTGCACTGCGGAGCACTCGGAGCACCACGCCGGGCGCCACCTCCACGGTCAGGGTGTCCTCGTCGACGGAAGTGATGGTGCCGTAGACCCCGCCGGCGGTGACGACCTCATCGCCGGCGCGGAGGGAGGCCACTACGGCTTGGTGCTGGCGCATGCGGCGCTGCTGGGGAAGGATGAGCAGCACCCACATCAGGCCAAAGGTAAGGAGAAGCGCGAGGAGGGGTCCCATGAGGAAAGAGGGCCGCCGGGCGACCGGGGGTCAGGATACTGCCTAACCGAACAGGGCGGCGGGCGACGACCCCGGCTCGGGGGTGGCCAGGCCCAGGTGGGCCCACGCCCCGGGCGTGGCCACCCGCCCCCGAGGGGTGCGCTGGAGCAGCCCGAGCTGGAGCAGGAAAGGCTCGTAGACGTCTTCCACCGTCTCCGGCTCCTCGCCCACGCAGATGGCCAGGGTGGACAGGCCCACCGGCCCCCCGCCGAACCGCTGGCACACCGCCACCAGGATGGCCCGGTCGACCTTGTCGAGCCCGGCCTCGTCGACCTCGAAGAGGGCCAGGCCCGCCTTGGCCGCCGCCTCGGTGATGATGCCGTCGGCCCGTACCTCGGCGTAGTCGCGCACCCGGCGCAGCAGGCGGTTGGCGATGCGGGGCGTGCCCCGGGCCCGCCGGGCCACCTCGTGGCCCCCGGCCGGGTCGAGGGCGACACCCATGATGCGGGCCGCTCGGATGACGATGGCCTCCAGCTCCCCGACGTCGTAGTAGTCGAGGCGGGCGACGAACCCGAACCTGTCGCGAAGGGGGCCGGTGATGAGCCCGGTGCGGGTGGTGGCCCCGACGAGGGTGAAGCGGGGAAGGTCGAGCCGGAGGGAGCGGGCCGAGGGGCCCTTGCCCAGCACGATGTCGAGCTGGAAGTCCTCCATGGCCGGGTACAGCACTTCTTCCACCACCCGGGGCAGGCGGTGGATCTCGTCGATGAACAGGACGTCGCCCTCGTCGAGGTTGGTGAGCACCGAAGCCAGGTCGCCGGCCCGTTCCAGCGCCGGCCCCGACGTGACTCGGAGGGTCACGCCCATCTCGGCGGCCACGATCCCGGCCAGGCTGGTCTTACCCAGCCCCGGCGGGCCGGCCAGGAGCAGATGGTCGGCCGGCTCACCCCGGCGGCGGGCCGCCTCCAGCAGGATCTCGAGGTGCTGGCGGAGCTGGGCCTGGCCGACGAACTCCTCGAGCCGGCGGGGCCGCAGCGTGACCTCCTCGGGCTGCTCGCTGGCTGCTGAGAGCGGCGTGAGCAACTCGTTGCGGGTCATGGCCGCCGCTCCCGTCCGAACTGGTGACACGCAGTGCGACATATCGCACCAGGTGTCACCGGTTCGGTGGTGGGGCCGGTCACTGGTCCACCATCTGACGATGGTCGACCACTGAGTGCTTGCTGGACCGGCCTCCCGGGCCGGTCATCGGGAGGCGCCGAGGGTCTGGAGGGCGGTGCGCACCAGCGTTCGGAGGTCGCCGTCGGCCGGCAGCTCGACCATGGCCCGGCGTACCTCCTCGGGCTGGTAGCCCAGGGCGGCCAGGGCGGCCCGCACGTCGGCCCGGGGCGACCCGCTGGTGTCGGTACCGCCCGTGGTGCCCTCGAAGTCTGCGCCCTCGGGCACGTCGAGCCGGGACTTCAGTTCGAGCAGGAGGCGGGCGGCCGTCTTGCGGCCCACGCCGGGGACCAGGGTGAGGCCGTCGAGGTCGTTCTCGAGGACCACCCGGCGCAGCTCGTCGGGGCCGTGGGTGGACAGGATGGCCAGCGCCAGCCCGGGCCCGACTCCGTGGGCGCCGAGGAGCGACTCGAAGCAGTTGCGGCCGTCCTCGGAGGCGAAGCCGTACAGGGTGAGGGCGTCCTCGCGAACGTGGAGATGGGTGTGGACGACGATCTCGTCGCCGATGCTGCCCAGAGCGGCGGCGGTGGCCGGCGACACACCGATCCGGTAGCCGACGCCCCCCACGTCGAGCACCACCTCCCCCCGCGCCGAACGGTGGACGAGGGTGCCCCGCAGACGACCGATCATCGGGCTTCCACCCGATGGGCCACCTTGGACCGGCCTCCCGGGCCGGTCATCGTTTCAAGGCGACCCGCGCCCGGAGAGGGGCCATGGCCAGGTGGCACAGGGCGAGGGCCAGGGCGTCGGCCGCGTCGGGCGGACTGGGCATCTCGGCCAGGCCCAGGAGCGTCTGCACCATGCGCTGCACCTGCTCCTTGGGCGCCGAGCCGTAGCCGGCGACGGCCTGCTTGACCTCGTTGGGCGTGTACTGCACCACCTCGCACCCGGCCTGGGCCGCCGCCACCAGGGCCAGGCCGCTGGCCTGGCCGACCGACATGGCGGTGCGGGCGTTGACCTGGAAGAACACCCGCTCCACCGCCACGACCGAAGGCCTGAACTCGGCGACCAGGGCCCGCAGGTCGTGGTCGAGCGCGGCCAGGCGGCTGGGCAGGGCATCCGACGGTGGCGTGGTCAGCACGCCGACGGACACGACCCGGGGCGTGGCCCCCGGGCCGCCCTCGACGCAGCCGTACCCGCAGCGCGACACTCCTGGGTCGATGCCTAAAACGAACATTCGTTCGGAACACTAGCCGACGCAACCGGTGCGGATGCGGATGGTTTTGGCTGCAGGTCGCCGGGGTCAGGCGCCGGCTTCCACCAGTTGGAGCACCGAGTCGGGGATGTCGAAGTTGGCATAGACGGCCTGGACGTCGTCGTGGTCCTCGAGGGCGTCGACGACCCGAAGCACCTTGCGGGCGTCGGCCTCCGACTCGAGGGCGATGGTGCTGGTGGCCACCATGGTGAGCTCGGCCGACGTCACCTTCACGCCTGCCGCTTCCATGGCGTCGCGCAGCCGGCCGAGGTCGGTGGGCGGGGCGGTGAGCTGCCAGGTGTCGCCTTGGTCCTCGAGGTCCTCCATCCCGGCGTCGAGGCCGATCATCATCACCTCGTCCTCGCTGTCGGCCGCGCCGCCCTGAGGGATGATCAGCACCGCCTTGCGCTCGAACTGCCAGGCCACCGCCCCGGGCTCGGCGCTGGAGCCGCCGTTCTTGGAGAAGATGGCCCGTACATCGGCGCCGGTGCGGTTGCGGTTGTCGGTGAGGGTCTCGACGTAGATGGCCACGCCCAGCGGCGCGTAGCCCTCGTAGTTCACCGGCTCGTAGCGCACCCCTTCGAGGTCACCGGTCCCCCGCTTGATGGCCCGCTCGATGGTGTCGGTGGGCACCGAGGCCTCGCGGGCCTTCTGGTACATGCTGCGCAGGGTGGCGTTGGCGGCCATGTCGCCCCCACCCTCGCGGGCGGCCACCTCGACCTGGCGCAGAACCTTGGCGAATACCTTGGCCCGGACCTTGTCCTTGGCCCCCTTCTGGTGCTTGATGGTCGCCCACTTGGAATGTCCGGACATCTCGTCAATCCTCCAGGAAGAGTTGGTGGAGCCGCAGGTCGTCGGAGAGCTCGGGATGGAATGCCGCGGCCAGGATGGGGCCCTGGCGGCACAGCACCGGGCGGTCGGCCACGGTGGCCAGGACCTCCACGCCGTCGCCCACCCGCTCGATCACCGGGGCCCGGATGAACACTGCAGGGAAGCCTCCCCCGGCCAGCAGGGGGACCGCCACTTCGGCTTCGAAGGAGTCGACCTGCCGGCCGAACCCGTTGCGGCGGACGGCCACGTCGAGCACCCCGAAGCTGCGCTGGTCGGCCCGGCCGTCGAGAATCTCCTGCGCCAGCAGGATCATGCCGGCGCAGGTTCCGAAGACCGGCATCCCGTCGAGCAGGCGCTCGGCCACCGGATCGAAGAGGCCGGAGAGGTCGAGCAACCTCGACATCGTGGTGGACTCGCCCCCCGGCAGGACCAGGCCTTCGATCCCTCCGAGATCCTCGGGGGCCCGGATCTCGACGGCGTGGGCCCCGAGGGCGGTCAGCGCCTCAACGTGGCGCTGTGACGCCCCCTGGAGGGCGAGAACTCCGACCTTGTGCACCTGGAGGCCGCCTCACCAGCCGCGCGCCGCCAGGCGGACCTCGAGGCCGTCGATCTCGGCGCCCCGCATGGCCTCGCCCAGCCCGCGGCTGACCTTGGCCACGATCTGGGGATCCGTGAAGTGGGCGGTGGCCTCGACCACGGCCCGGGCCATGGCCTCGGGATCCGAGCTCTTGAAGATGCCCGATCCCACGAAGACGGCCTGGGCCCCGAGCTGCATCACCAGGGAGGCGTCAGCCGGCGTGGCGATCCCGCCGGCGCAGAACATGGGCACGGGCAGCGTGCCGGAGTCGGCCACCTCGGCCACCAGGTCAATCGGGGCCTGGAGCTGCTTGGCCCAGGCGTAGCGCTCGGCGGCGTCGGCCTGGGTGAGCCGGCGGATGTCGCCCAGGATCGACCGCAGGTGGCGCACGGCCTCCACGATGTTGCCGGTGCCGGCCTCGCCCTTGGAGCGGATCATGGCCGCCCCCTCGGAGATGCGGCGCAGGGCTTCGCCCAGGTTGGTGGCCCCGCACACGAACGGCACCGCGAACGGCCACTTGTCGATGTGGTGGGCCTCGTCGGCGGGGGTGAGGACCTCGCTCTCGTCGATGTAGTCAACCTGCAGGGCTTCCAGCACCTGGGCCTCGGCGAAGTGACCGATGCGGGCCTTGGCCATGACCGGGATGGTCACCGCGGCCTGGATGGCCTCGATCATCGCCGGGTCACTCATGCGGGCCACCCCGCCGTCGCGACGGATGTCGGCCGGCACCCGCTCGAGGGCCATGACCGCCACCGCACCGGCGTCCTCGGCGATCCGGGCCTGGGCGACGTCGACGACGTCCATGATCACACCGCCCTTGAGCATCTCGGCCAGTCCGCGCTTGACCCGCGACGTTCCTGTCGTGCGGGTCCCAGCCGCCGGGCTTCCGGTGGTGCGATCGGTCATGGAGCCGATTCTACCGCCGTCGCCCGCATGGCCCGGGTGGATTGGCCTGCGGTCAGCGGGTGGAGACGGGGGCACCGGTGCGGGCCAGTTCCACCCACGTGCGGCCCGGCAGCAGCCTGATCGGCGCCCCGTCGGCGTCGGTGTAGGTGGTGTAGGCGCCGGCCGACGTCTTGGACCACCGGCCCCGCACCGCCATCCCGCCGGCCAGGACGATGGCGTCGCCCGAACCGATGATGACCGCCTTCTCCACCGTGGTGTCGGATTGATCGGTCTGGTCGGTGTCCTGGTACGCGGTGAACTGGACGATGACGTTGGTCGGCGCCACCGCCCCGGATCCGTCGACCAGACCGCCGCGCCGATAGGTGGTCGACGCCGCGTCGTAGTTGAACACCACTGCGGTACGCCCGACGGTGGCAGTCAGGGTCACCGCCGGGGTGGCGCCGGCGGCGACGAACGGCTGGCCGGCTGGGAGGAACTCGGCGAAGGGCCCGGGGGGGCGAGTGCCGCTGGCCGGGGCGGCGGCGAACAACTTGGGTGTGGAGGTATAGAGGTTGCTGGGCGCGGTCCGGCCGGGCCGGCGCGTGTACGCCTTGTCGGGGCCCTCGTCGAGGCGGTCGACGCCGACGTCGGTGATCCCCGGTGTGGCCTGGAGGGCCTGGATGAACGGCGGGATTCCGCCCGAGTAGGCGAACAGTCCACCGAAGGGGGCGACGATGTCGGGGTCGGAGGGTCGCAACGACCGCACCGGGCCGACCAGGTCGGCGTCTGTGGAGTGGAAGACGGCGACGAATCGCGTGACCCCACCCTCGATGATCTCCTCGTAGACGACGTCGGCCGCATCGAGCCCGGACTGCGGTCGGGAAACCGGGGCGTTCTCGATCTTGACTACCAGGGCGGGCCGGGACAGGCGGGCCTGGTCGGTCAGGGCCAGACCGGTGAGGGGGGCGACCGGTACCAGCGTGGTGGACGTGGTGGTCGTGGCATCGGCCGACGTGGTCGGACGGTCACCTCCTGCGACGGGGCTCCCGCTGTCGCCTGTGCCACCGCCACCGGAGCAGGCGGCGAGCAACATGCCGACGACGAGGACGAGGGTGGGCCGGCGGCGCAGCGGGCGCATTCAGCCGACCGTGACCGCGGAGCCGGGCTCTTGCAGGTGCACCAGCGTCTGCCCCGGCGTCAGCGAGACTGGCTTCCCGGCGGCATCGAGATAGGTGGTCACTGCGGTGGCCGACGACTTCGTCCATCGCGCCTTGACCTGGGTGCCGGCCACGAAGACCAGGGCCTCGCCCGAGCCCACGACCTCGGGGAACCGCACGACCCGGTCGGCGTTGAAGGCGGCGTAGGGCGTGTACTGGATGATGACGTTCTGCGGCGAAAGCTGGGCGCCACCTTCGAGCAGGTGGGGGCGGCCGTCGGTCGAGCGCATCCACACCCCCGCGCCGGCATCCCACACATACGCCGCCGTCACCTTGGGTGCGGGGGCGAGGCGGATGCTCGCCGCCGGGGTGGCGCCGGCGGCCACCGAGGTCTCGCCGGGGCGGAGGAAGGGAGAGAACGGGGGCGGGGGTGCACCGGCCCCGGCCTTGGCGAAAATGGCCTCGGTGGTCGAGTAGAGGTTGAAGGGCGCCCTGCGGTCGGGGCGTCGGCGCAGCGTCTCCCGATCGTCCTCGGTCACCTGGGCGACACCGGCGGATCGGACCACGTCGAGGACCCCCGGCGCTCCACCGGAGAAGACGAGAGGACCGCCGAGCGGCTTCACGATGACCGGGTCGGCGGGGCGCACGGAACGCACAGGTCCCACCGTTGGCGCGTCGGATGAATGGAAGACCACCACGAAGCGGGTGATCCCCTCGGTGAACTCCTCGTAGATGAGGTCGGCCTTCTCGAGTCCGCCCTGCGGGCGGGCTGCGGCGGCGTTGTCGATCTTCACGGCCACGGCCGGCCGGCCCGCCTTGGCCGCGTCGGCGGCCGGCATGCCGGTGAGGGGGAACGTGGCCACGGAAGTGCCTGGCACCGTCGAGGTCGGGGCGGGGGCCTGGCTCCGCTCCCCCGTGGCCGCGCCACCACCGCACGCCGCAGTGAGGCCCAGGGCGAGGAGGACGCCCAGGGCAATCAGGTTTCGCCTCATCGCTACAACTCCTTGAGGGCCTGAATTCGCTCCTCCAGCGGAGGATGGGTGTCGAACAGACGGTTCATGCGGACCCGCCGGCCCCCCTCCGGCGTGCGGGCCAAGGGCGACTCCACCCAGAGGTGCGCCGTCGCCCTCGACGAGGAGTGGACGACTGTGCTGTCGTCGCGGAGCTTCTCCAGCGCGGAGATCAGCCCCGGGGGGTACCGGGTGAGGGCCACGCCACTGACATCGGCGAGCGCCTCGCGCCTGCGACTGATGGTGGCCTGCATCAGCTTGGCCGCGAGGGGCGCCAGCAGCAGCAGGACCAACCCGAACACGGCGAGGACGGCCGCCGGGCCGCCACCGCCACCCGCCCTGCTGTCGTCGCGGTGGCGGGGGCCACCCCACCACAGGAACCGCAGGCTGAAATCGGAGAGCAGGGCGACCACACCCACGAGCGTCACGGCCAGGGTGGACACCAGGATGTCGTAGTTCTTAATGTGGCTCAGCTCATGGGCCAGCACGCCCTCGAGCTCGATCCGGGTCAGCTTGTCGATGAGGCCGGTGGTCACCGCCACCGCCGCATGCCGGGGACTGCGACCGGTGGCAAAGGCGTTGGGCGCATCGTCGTCGATGACGTAGATGCGGGGCTTGGGCAGGCCGGCAGCGATGCAGAGGCCCTCCACCAGGTTGTGCAACCGGGCGTGGGTGGTGGGATCGGCCGGGCGTGCGTGGCTCATGGCCAGGGCGATGGCGTCGGACTTCCAGTAGGCCACGCCGGAGCCCACCGCCGCCACGATCAGCGCGACGACCAGGCCGATCAGGCCGAAACCGGCAAGCAGGTCAACGGCCCAGCCCACGGCGAGCACGAGCACCACGAAGCCCAGGATCATCAGTACCGAGCGTCGCTTGTTGGAGGAGATCTGGTCGTACAGGGGCTTCGCTCAGAACTGCACGGAGACGGGCCCGCGCGAGGTGTCGTCGGCCTCGAAGTACTCGTGCTCCTTGAACCCGAACATCCCGGCCAGGAGGTTCGACGGGAAGCTCTGGATCTTGGTGTTCAGCCGCAGTACGGCGTCGTTGTAGTACTGCCGGGCGTAGGCGATCCTGCCCTCGGTGCCGCTCAGCTCCTCCTGCATGGAAAGGAACAACACGTTGGCCTTCAGGTCGGGGTAGGCCTCGGACACGGCAAACAGGGACTTCAGGGCGCCGCTGATCATGTTCTCGGCCTGGGCCTGGGCCGCCGGGCCCTGGGCGTTGATGGCGTTGGCCCGGGCCTGGGTGACGGCATCGAAGGTGCCCTTCTCGTGGGCTGCGTAACCCTTCACCGTCTCCACCAGGTTCGGAATGAGGTCGTAGCGCCGGCGGAGCTGCACGTCGATCTGGGCCCACGCGTTCTCGATGCGGTTTCGCAGCCGGACCAGCCCGTTGTAGGTGACGACCACGTACAAAAGGAGAACCACGACGAGGGCGATCAGGATGATCGTGATCATGGAGCCTCCATCATACGGGAGTGCCTCGGGCCACGGCCGAGCGGTAGAGCTCGACGTAGCGCTCGGCCAGCCGGTCCATGGAGAACGCCGCGGCCCGGACCTCGCCGGCGGCGGCGAGGGACGCAGCCAGGCCGGGATCCTCCAGCACCCGGCGCAGCGCCATCCCGAGGGCGGCGGGATCGCCGGGGGGAACCAGCAGGGCCGCCGGCGCGCCGGCGCCGATCACCTTGCGGTACCCGGGCAGGTCGCTGGCCACGATCGGCGTCTCCGCGGCCATGGCCTCCAGCAGGATCATCCCGAAGGACTCCCCTCGCAACGACGGGGCGCACAGCACCGATGCGCCCCGCAGGCGACGAATCTTCTCCCCCTCGTCGATGCGGCCCAACCACTCCACCCGGCGGTCGCCGACGACCGCCGCCCGGAGACGTGCCGTGTCCGGGCCGTCGCTGGCCACCCACACCCGGGCGTGGGCGGGGAGGCCCGGGAGCGCCTGGATCAGCACGTCGAGGCCCTTGCGCTCCTCGTGGCGGGACAGGAACAGGACGGTGGGGCCGTCGGTGGGCCAGGGCGTGGCCTTGGTGAACCGCTCCACGTCGATCCCGTTGTGGAGCAGCACGTAGTCGCCCCCCAGGCCCCCGGCCGCCAGGTCCCGGGCGTCCTCGGACACGGCACACCTGATGGTGAGGCGGCCTGCCAACCAGCACGTGAGCGGGGCCAGCCACCGATATGCCGCGCTGGTGCCGGCGGCATGGAACGTGCCGACCATGGGAACGCTGCTGCAGACCAGGGTGGTCACCGTGCAGCCCGGGGCGATCGGCTCGTGGAGGTGGATGACGTCGAAGCACTCGTCGCGGAGGGCTGAGATGGTGCGCAGAGCGTTCGACGGATCCGGCGCCACCGGGGCCATGGACCCGTTCGCCGCGGTGGGAATGCTGTTGCCCAGCGGGGTGATGCCCACCTCGGGCGGCGCCCCGTCGCACGGCCCGAGCACCCGGACCTGGTGACCGAGACCTCGAAGTGCTTTGGCCAGGCCGAGTACCTGGCCCTGGACCCCCCCGGGCAGCGAGAGACTGTACGGGGACACCAGGCCGACTCGCACGGGACGAGGTTACCTGGGGGCGGGCAATACTGACTCCATGACGGAAGACAATCTCACCCGGGCCGAGGCTCAGGATCGCGCCACCAAGCTGTCCGGTGTCTCCTACACCGTCGCCCTCGACCTCACCGCCGGCGACGAGACCTTCACCAGCGACACGACAGTCCGCTTCCAGGGAAACCTGGTCGGGCTGAGCACGTTCATCGACCTGGACGCAGTCAACGTGAAGGAAGCCTCCCTGAACGGGCGGGTCATCCCTGTCGAGTCCTACGACAAGGGCAAGAGCCGGATCCCCCTGAGGGGACTGCTCGCCAACAACGTCCTGCGGGTCGTCGCCGACTGCGCCTACCAGCACACCGGCGTGGGCATGCACCGCTTCGCCGATCCCACCGACGGAAAGGTGTACCTCCACACCCAGTTCGAGCCCTACGACGCCCACCGCGTCTTCACCTGCTTCGATCAGCCCGACATCAAGGCCACGTTCAACCTCACCATCACCGCGCCCGACGACTGGACCGTGGTGAGCAACAGCCCCTCCACCCGGGAGGGCTCCGTCTGGCGCTTCTCCCCGACCCAGGTGATCTCCACCTACCTGGTGGCGGTGGTCGCCGGCCCGTACCACGTGGTCCGCCAGACCCACGGCCAAGTCGACATGGGCATCTTCTGCCGGGAATCGCTGGCCCAGTACCTCGACGCCGACGAGCTCTTCTCCCTGACCCGCCAGGGTCTCGACTTCTTCGAGGAGGAGTTCGACTACCCCTACCCCTTCGCCAAGTACGACCAGCTGTTCGTGCCCGAGTTCAATTTCGGGGCCATGGAGAACCCGGGCTGCGTCACCTTCAACGAGTACATGGTGTTCCGGTCCCGCCAGACCGAGGCGGCCCACGAGGGCCGGGCCAACACCCTGCTCCACGAGATGGCCCACATGTGGTTCGGCGATCTGGTCACCATGCGCTGGTGGGACGACCTGTGGCTGAACGAGAGCTTCGCCACCTATATGGCCACCCATGCTCTGGCCCAGGCCACCCGCTTCTCTGACAGCTGGGTGCGGTTCGCCGCCGGCGTGAAGGCCGGGGCCATGGCCCAGGACCAGCTGCCCACCACCCACCCGATCTCGGCCGACATCGTCGACACCGATGCGGTGCGGCTGCACTTCGACGGCATCACCTACCTCAAGGGCGCGTCGACCCTGAAGCAGCTGGTGGCGTGGGTGGGCCAGGACGCCTTCCGCCAGGGCGTGCAGCAGTACTTCCGCAAGCACGAGTGGCGGAACGCGGAACTCGCCGACTTCCTGTCGGCGCTGGAGCAGACCAGCGGGCGCAAGCTCACCGAGTGGTCCGCGGAATGGCTGCAGACCGCTGGCGTGAACACGCTGCGGGCCGAGTTTGGCGCCGGCTATGACGGGACGTACGAGTCGTTCACCATCCTCCAGCAGGGCCAGCCCGGCAACGACACCCTCCGGTCGCACCGGGTGGCCGTCGGCCTGTACCGCCTGGGCGACGCCGGCCTCGTGCGCGACCGCCGGGTGGAGCTCGACGTCGTTGGCGAGCGCACCGAGGTGGCGGAGCTTGTCGGCGAGGCGGTGCCCGACCTCATGCTGCTCAACGACGACGACCTCAGCTACGCCAAGGTCCGCCTCGACCCCCGCTCGGTGTCCACCCTCGCCGAGCACCTGAGCCGGATCGTCGACCCTCTGGCCCGGAACCTGTGCTGGGCGGCCACCTGGGACATGGTGCGCGACGGCGAACTGCCCACCCGGCAATACGTGGACCTCGTCCTGGCCCACGCCCCGGCCGAAACCGACGAGTCGACCCTGGCCCGCCTGCTGGGCCAGGTTGACTCCGCAGTCGACGTGTACGGCGACCAGGCCAACCGCGCCGCGGCCCGCGCCGCCCTGGCTGTCGCGGCCCGCACAGGACTGGCTGCGGCCGAGCCCGGCACCGACCGGCAGCTCATCTGGGCCCGCCACTTCCAGTCGGTCGCCGACTCCCCTGCGGACCTGGCCTACGCCCGGGGCCTGCTCGACGGCACCGAGGACGTCGCCGGCCTTGCCGTCGACACTGACCTGCGCTGGCAGATCGTGATGACACTCGCCTCGATCGGTGCCGACGACGACGGGGCCTTGATCGACGCCGAGCTCGAGCGCGACCCCACCGACATCGGCGAGCGGCGAGCGGCGTCGTCGCGGGCTTCCCGACCCACCGCCGACGCCAAGGCGACGGCCTGGGCCGCCCTCGTCGACAACCCTGATCAGCCGCTGGCCATGCTCCGCGCCACCGCCGGCGGTTTCGGCGCCTACGGGCAGGACGACCTGCTCACGCCCTATGTCCAGCCCTACTTCGCCAACGTGGCCCGGTTCTGGGAGGAGCGCACCCGTGACGAGGCCCTCAGCCTCATACGGGGCCTGTACCCGAGCACGCTCATCGGCCACGACGTGGTGGATGCCACCGACCGGGTCCTCGCCGACGACACTCTGCCCGGCCCGGTTCGGCGCATCCTCCTCGAAGGCAAGGACGGCATGGCCAGGGCCCTGCGAGCCCGCGCCGCCGACGTGCCGGCGTAGAGAGCCGCTCGGTCCGTATGACCCTCCGATGCGCAGTTGCCCCCGGCCCCATCGCCCCGATCGTGGCCAAGGCCATCGCCACGGCTGGCGGCGAGTTGGTCGATGACGGCAACGCTGAGGCTCTGGTCTGGACTGATCCGGCCGCGCCCGATGCCTTGGCGGACACGCTCGAGACCAGGCCCGACGTCACGTGGGTCCAACTGCCGTTCGCCGGCGTCGACCGCTTCGCCGCCCTCTTCGGTGACGGGCGGTCGTGGACGAGCACGAAAGGCGCGTATTCGGAGCCGGTCGCCGAGCATGCCCTGGCCCTGGGCCTGGCCGGGCTGCGACAGCTCCCCCTCCGGGCCCGAGCCACCGAATGGGGCGGGCAGGCCGGCGTCCAGCTCGCCGGCAGTCGGGTCACCATCGTGGGTGGCGGCGGGATCACGGGAGCCCTGCTCCGGCTGCTCGCGCCGTTCCGGGTGGAGGCCACCGTGGTCCGCCGCCACGTCTCCCCTCTCGACGGAGCCACTCGGGTGGTCGGCCCGGGCGACCTGCACGACGCGCTCGGCGGCGCACGGCTCGTGGTCCTGGCCCTGGCCCTGACGCCCGAGACAACCGGGATCATCGGGGCCGAGGAGCTGGAATCCATCGGCCCCGACGCCTGGCTGGTGAACGTGGCCCGGGGCGCCCACGTCGTCACCAACGACCTGGTGGCCGCACTCGGGAGCGGCACCATCGGTGGCGCAGCCCTCGACGTGACCGACCCCGAGCCCCTGCCCGCCGGCCATCCGCTCTGGTCGTTCGACAACTGCCTCATCACGCCCCACACGGCCAACACCTGGGAGATGGCCGAGCCGCTCTTCGCCGAACGGATCGGCACCAACGTCGGCCGCCGCCTGCGGGGCGAACCGCTCCTCGGCCTGGTCGACCCCGCGCTCGGGTACTGAGCACGTCGGCCAGACTCTCGACCATGGCTTTCGGTCAACAGGCAGGTCCGCCGGCATCGGCCAAGCAGGTGCAGGAGCTGTTGGCACTCCTCCGCGACGCCGGCTACACCGACTTCCGTGACGCCCGGGGGCCCATGGGCTTCACGCAGCGCCAAGGGTCCGGAAAGTTCACCCGCGACGAAGCCGAAACCCTCATCGACCGCTTGCAGGACGAGGAGCCCGCTGGCGGCGCCCCGCCCACCGCCGAGCCGGCCCGACGAACGTCAGCCACCACGAAGGCGTTGGCCCGCGTGCCCACCGAGGATCTGGCCGCCGAGCTGCAGCGCCGCGGGTGGATCGTCATCGAGCCGTAGGTCAGGAACCGCCGACCGCCCGCTTGTAGGCCCGCAGACTGAGGCCCTGGGTCACCACCAGCATGACCAGGGCGACGGCCACCGCCTTGGCCACCGGGGCCAGGGTCAGCGGCCCGGTGGTCATGGCCCGGCTGGCGTCGACCATGTACGTGAATGGGTTCCACGCCGAGACGCCCTGCACCCAGCCGGGCAGCAGCGACCGGGGCACGAACTGGGTGGAGAGGAACTGGAGGGGCAGGAAAAGCGGGGCGAGGGCAAGAGGGGCCTGGGCGTTGCGGGTGGTCAGGGCGACGACGAAGTACAGCCCGCCGTAGGCCGCGGCCCACAAGACGAGCAGCCCGAAGAGCGCCACGACACCGACGACGCCCTCATTCAGATCGGTGCCCAGCAGGAGCCCGGCGACGAGCAGGACCGCGCCGGCGGGCACCACCCGGACGACGTCGAACAGCACGCGGCTCAACAGCAGCGCCGGCGGGCGGACGTCGAGCAATCGAAGGCGGTCGAGGAACCCCGACTGGATGTCGATGACCAGGCTGGTGGCTGCGTAGCCCACGCCGGTCATGGCGGTCAGCATGATGATGGCCGGCGTCATCCACTCGGCGTAGTTGTCGGTGGGAAATCCGGGAAGGTCGGTGACCCGGTAGAGCGTCTTGGCCACCAGCACCAGTACGGCCAGCGGGATGATGATGGGCAGGGCATAGGCCAACACCGGGTTGCGGCCGCCTTCGCGCAGGCTCCGGAACAGCAGCAGGCGAAGCTGTCCGAACAGGCTCACCGCCCGGGCCCGGTCGGGACGCCCAAGCCGCGACGGACTGCGGTGATCTTGCCGTTGTCGCTGCCACCAGCCGAGGCTTCGATCTGGGTACCCGTGAGGCCCACGAACACGTCCTCCAGGCTCGGCGGATGAATGCTCAGCCGATCGACCTGCGCGCCGGCACCGACCACCCGTCCGATCACCGCCGGCACCGCGGCCTCCCCGCCCCCGACGGTGATCTCCAGCCAGCGCTCGCCGTAAGGGTCCACCGCGTCCGGGGCGACGGCAGCGCGGATACGCCCCTCGTCGCCGTCGTTTGCCACCCGCACCCGGACCGTCGTCGTCCCCAGGCGGGCCTTGAGCTCCTGCGACGTCCCAATGGCGGCGATCCGGCCCTCGTGGACAACCGCCACCCGCCCCGACAACTCGTCGGCCTCGGCCAAGTACTGGGTGGTGAGGAAGACGGTGGAGCCGGTGTCGCGCAGGTCGCGCACCAGGTCCCACACGGCCCGGCGGCCCTGGGGATCGAGGCCGGTGGTCGGCTCGTCGAGGAACAGCACGTCGGGGCGGCGGACCATGGCCATGGCCACGTCGAGCCGGCGGCGCATACCTCCGGAGTAGCCGGCGGCGATGCGATCGGCAGCCACCCGCAGACCGAAGCTCTCCAACAGCTCGGCGGCCCGCTCGACCGACCCGGCCTTGCCCAGCCCGGCGAGGCGGGCGGCCATCTCCAGGTGCTCCCGGCCGGTCATCAGCTCGTCGAGCGCGGCGTCCTGCAACGCGGCGCCGAACACCTTGCGGACCGCTCCGGGTGCGGAGACGACATCGTGGCCGAGCACCATCGCCGTGCCCGACGTCGGCCGCAGGAGGGTGGTGAGGATGCGAACGGTGGTTGACTTCCCGGCGCCGTTGCGGCCGAGGTACCCGAAGACCTCACCCTGCTCTACGGTGAAGGTGACACCGTCGAGTGCCTTCACACCGCCGGCGAAGTACCGAATCAGCTCGTGCACCTCGATGGCCGGGCTTGAGCTCACCGCGACACCCTGTCACGTCGACCGGGCAGCTGGGGTCGTCAACTCACCGAGGTGATACTCGGCGTGTCGACCAAGCCGCCACTACAAGAGAACAGCCGCAAGTGTGGCTCGGCCCGATGGAACAAACTCCGACCATGACCGTCGACACGCCAGCTGGAGCAGTCAGTGCACGGCCGGGCGATGCATGGAGGAGCGCGCTGCTGCAATCGGCGGTGCCCCCGACCATCGTCGCCAACGCCCCCGAACCGGAACCGACGCTCGAACCGGCCAGGTTCCGGTGGCGCCCCGACGAGGACGCTGCGCAACCGGTGCGACCATCCCGTCGGGTCGCGCTCGAGGCTCTCCCGGTCGGCGGGTCGGTCCTCGACATCGGCGTGGGCGGCGGCGCGTCCAGCCTGGGCCTGGCCGACAAGGCCGGTTTGATCGTCGGTGTGGACCCCCTGGCGGGCATGCTGGAGTCCTTCAAGGAGAGCGCCCGCACCGCAGGGGTGGCGACGCTATCCGTCCTGGGAACGTGGCCCGAGGTGGCCGGCGAGGTCGAGCCGGCCGATGTGGCCGTCTGCCATCACGCCGTCTACCGCATGGCTGAGATCGAAGACTTCATCGACGCCATGACCGCTCGGGCCCGCCATCGCGGGGTGCTTGAGATGTCCGCCCGCTCACCACTGGCAGCACTCAACCCGCTGTGGAAGATCGTGCACGGCCTCGACCGGCCGGACTGGCCCGTGGCCGACCAGGTTCTCGACGTCCTGGTGGCCATGGGCCTCGACGTGAAGCGCGAAGACCTCGTTCTGGCGCCTCGCGTCCAGGAGGTCACACCCGAACTGGTGGCGATGGCCCGGCGGCGGCTCTACGTCGGGCCCGATCGCGATCCGGAGATCGAGCAGTACCTCCGTGAGCGGGAGCCCGCCGAGCACCGGGTGGTCGCCCTGTGGTGGCCGGGAGGGGCGTCGAGCTGACGGTCTGCGCCCGTCGAGCACGCTGTCGGACCCCCCTCACCAGCACCCAGACGGGCTGCGGGACCGGACCTCGCCCAATCGCGCTGCTGGCCCTGATCAGCGCCCCTCGGCGCCGGCCTGCTGGCGGCGCGTCGGTGATCGCAAGGACCAGCGAAGCCTCACCCACGGTGCTTACACGAGGGGGAAGCCGGCGTCGGTTGCCACCGCTACTCCGTCGCCGGCGGCGCCGAACCGCTTGCCATGGGCAGCCCGGACGTGCTCAAGGTCGACCGGCAGTACGTCGGCGGCCGCACAGCCGGCGACCACCAGCCCGGCCTGCGCCGCCACCAAGTCGGCCTGCGCCGAGAGGCCGGCGTCAGCCAACGATTCGTGGATCAGCGCCATGGCCTCCAGCAGGTAGACGCAGACCGTGGGCAGGCCGGCGGCGGCGAGACGCACCTCGTCGAAGGCGAGCGCAACCACGTCGTCGTGGGTGTACTGGTGGTCGAGGACGATCTGTCGCCCGTCGTCGCCGTCACGTACCGCGGGCGGGGGGTTGCGGCGAAGGAGCTCGACGAGAACGGAAGCAACGTGGAAGATGGCGTCCTGGGCCGTCGTTGGGTCGTTCACGCCGGGGGAGAGCGCCTTGACGGCCACGTCGACGAGTTGGCGCAGCCCGTAGGGAGCGTCCTGCTGCATCGTCCTGGTGGCGTCGATGACCACCGCGGCGCGGATCCGGCGTTCCGTCGCTTCCGGATCATCGGGGCGTGGCACGATGGCGCAGATCGGGGTCCCGGCGACGGCGTAGCGGCCGGGATGGGAGCGCACGCGGATGACTCCCCCGGGCATCGCGCACTCCAGCATCGCGTCCGTGTCGATCTGCTGGACCCAACCTGTCCGGTCGAAGCGCACGACATGGCTGGGACGGCCGTCGACGCGGCGCGCCGCCATCGCAGGCGCCTCGAGCGGCCACCCGCGGCGAATATGACCCAACGCCTCGGTGCTCACCCGCTCCAGGATCTCGCTGACGTCCATCGTGTGGGCGCTGTGGTCGATGAAGGCGACGAGGGCGAGGATGGCCGCCACGCCCAGGACCACGGCCACGGCCACCGACAGGTTGGGGATCACCGGCGTCCCGTCCTGTTCGAGCGAGGAGCGCACGGAGCGAAGCACGACGAGACAGAAGGTGAAGGTGCCGACCACGAGCCCCATGACCCGCTTGTTGAACGGGTCCCGGAAGAGGGTGTGGACGACGCGCGGCGAGTACTGGCTGGACGCGAGCTGGATGGTAAGCAACGACACGGAGAAGGCGATTCCGGCGAAGGTGATGGTGGCGGCGGCCACGGTACTCAGCACCGCCCGGGCGCTCTCGACGGTGGAGGCGACGCCCAGGGGGAGGTCGGCGCCGTCCAGGTCGACCCGGCTGTCGACGAGGATCCCGGCCTCGGCCAGGACGACCGCGGCCACGACCGACATCAACGGCACGAAGAAGAGGCTGGCGCGAAAGCGTTCGGTCAGCGAGCTCAGACGGACGTGCACGGTCCATTCTGCACCGCGCCCGCCGTGCGCCCCGCCGGTGCGGGATGTAAACGGGCGCCGCCGGCATCGGTACGCCACGCGGTCGCGTGATCAGGGGCAACGTGAGCACCGTCGCCGCCCACAGGAGGAGCACGACCAGCAGGAGGGGTACCCGGATCCAGGCCCATGCCGTGGCGTCACCTGGCCGAGAGCCCGGATCAGCGCCGCAAACCGGCTCCCCGTCGACCACACTGCGGCCAGCGCGCTGAAGGCGAGCAGACCGGTCTGCTTCTCGGTGAACAGTTGGCGGACGGCATCGATCGTTCCTGGGCGTCGCTGGTGAGCAACCCGCTGCAAGGTGCCGATGAAGAGGGTGGGGTGCTACCCGACGAGCACAGCGTCGAGGTCCGCCCGTAGGCGTCCTGGAGGGCGACGGCTGGCACTGCGGTGCGGCCGGTCGTTGCGCTGATTGCGTTGGCCGCCGGCGCCGCATCTGGCTGCATGGGCCGTGCCGCTCGAACAGGCCCCGACGCCGAGCACCACACGGCGAGGGTGGCGATCACCGCCGGTCGTCGGCGACTCTCGGGGTCATGTCACCGTCGCCGTGCTGGGCACGACGGGCCCCACACATCCGCCGGTTCGCCGATGACATCCGTTCAGGTCACGGGGTCCTGTTCGGCCTCCATCACTGCGGCGTAGGAGCCCGCACCGAGCAGGCCTTCGGCTGGCCGCTCTCTCCCCGCGACGACCAGGGCAAGGACCCGGCCGTCACCGGGATCGAAGACGACATCATCGACCGTCCCCAACTCGTTCCCGGTCTCGGTCAGCGCCCGCTTGCCGACCAACCCGCGCTTGCCGCTGCAGGCCTGGCTCTCGCGTTCGTCGGCCGGCTCCCGTAGCGCGTCGTCGTCGCTGACCATCACCGCATCGGCACCGAACCCGGTGACGTTCTTCCAGTCGACGATTCGGGCTTTACGGCCGTGGCCGAGGACGATGGCGGCGATCGAACGCCGGACGCCGTCGTACAGGAAGTCGGACACGGTGCCGAGCTCTTGGGCGCTCGACCGACTGACGACTTTGCGCCCTACCACTTGGTGGAATGTCTCGCTCATGCCGGCCCCATTTGGGCCCGGAAGTCGTCGACCGCGGCGCTCAAACTGACGAGGTCATGCACCACGAACTCCTTGGTGATCTCGGGGACGACGAGTGTGGAGCCCGACACGGCAAGCTGTGCCGGGAGGGGGATGTACCCGTCCCCGCCATCAGCGGTGC
This sequence comes from Acidimicrobiales bacterium, assembly GCA_038214685.1. Classification (GTDB taxonomy): domain Bacteria; phylum Actinomycetota; class Acidimicrobiia; order Acidimicrobiales; family AC-14; genus CADCTB01. The sequence continues at coordinate 3,146 of JBBQRO010000001.1, read as the reverse complement.
TGATCTGGTAGCCCACGACCTCTCCTGCGGTGCCGGAAAGCAAAACCAGGTCTCGAACCGTTCCCAAGCTGACGCCACCCTCGGTGAGGACGTCGTCGCCGACGACGTTGCGTTTGGACTCCGGATGCCCGACCTCGGCCGGCGCGTCGTCAGGGGACGAAAGGCAGGTCTCGTCGCGAACCATGACCGCGTCCCGCCCAATGGCGCAGATGTCGGCCGCGGCGAGCACATCCTTCCTCCGACCGGACAGGAAGCCCCGCTTGTTGAGGCTGAGACCGGCCAGGTGGCCCAGCCCGGGGCTGTAGATCACGTCTCGGACCTCGGCGACGTCCTCCCCCCCGGACACGGTCACGACGGGGAGGCCCATGATGGCCGACGCGGGGAACAGGAGCTTCACGACTTTCCTCCGGTGGCGATGATCCCGCCGCCGCGCCGGCGGCGGATGAGAAGAATCACGGCGGCGACGATGGCGACAAGCAGCACCAGGACGAGGATCACCCACGCCGCGCTATTCATCGGTCGCTGCCCATCTGCTCGAGCGTATTGGGCGCCCGGTGGACCCGTTGTCGCTCGACGCAGTGAGGTAGACGTCCCAGTAGTGCTCGTCGACGGCGGCGTTCATGTTCTCCACCTTATCCGGGCTGCAGAACGGTCGTTGCGGTACTCATAGAGGGCGATCGTCACCCGGCCGTTGAGGGCGAAGTAATCCCCGGCAGGTACTGGTCGGCGCTGCGGGCTGGGTCGTCGGCGGAGGTCGGCGGCGCCTGTCCGTTGGCGACACTGCCGCCGGGCGTCATCTCGCCTCCACGGAGCGCGGCTGCCAGGCTGGAGGTCGCCTGGAGAGCGATGACCTGGGACGGCATCTCGATGCCATGGGCATCGAAAGCCGTCTTGACCGCCTCGATCACCCGGTCCAGCGTCCGGCGCATTTCGAGTTGGTGAGCGTCGGACCAGAACCGTATGTCGAGGTTCACCGTTGAACTCTCGAGCTCCACGTACAGGGCCTCTGGCGGCGGGTCCGAGACGACACCTTCAACGCGTGCCACCGCTTCGGTTGCGATGCTGCGGGCGGCTGCCATGTCGGCCTCATAGGCGATGCCGACCACGAAGCTCGATCGGATGGTCTCGTGAGCCGTCTGCACGTGGATCACGTCAGTATACACCTTCGCGTTCGGGATCAGGACGCGGCGGCCGTCGAAGGTGACGATCACCGTCTCGCGGATGTTGATCTCCTCCACGGTGCCGGTCACGTCGCCGACCTTGATCTGGTCGCCGCCCCGGAACGGTTGACGGAACAGCAGGAGGATGCCCGCAAGGAGGTTCTGAAGGATGTCCTGGAAGGCAAACCCGGCTGCGATCGTCAGCACACCGGCCCCGGAGAGCACGTCGACCGGCCGCACCGAAGGAAACACGATCGTCATTCCCAGCAGAACCCCGACGACCGTCATGGCCGACGACGTCAGCTTGGCGAAGACGCGGGCGAAGCTGGGAGTGCGGTGGCGGACCAGCCGGCGACGCACCAGGGTGCGTAAGAGCCGGCCTGTGACCACGAACGCAAGCAGTACGCCAATGGCAACACCCACGCGCGGAAGCGACTCCAGGAACGTCGTCCACGCTCCCGTGGCCGACTCCTGCAACTCCTCGACATCGGAGCCTTGAGCGCGGAGCACCGACGCGACGATCAGAGCTCGCACCAGGTACCCCTACCCTTCCGTGCGAGCCGTGGAACCGGGCTCACCCGGCCGGTGCCAAGTTCACGCCGGTTGAAGAGCCGACGTGGTGGTAGAGACGGCAGATGTCGACGACGTGGCGGGTGGCACCCGTAACCATGGAGCACACGGCGAGAGCGTTCGGGAGGGTGGGTTGACCACGAACCGCTCGATGTTCAGCCGCTCTGACCCCTGAGCGACACACCCGAGGGGGGCGGCACCCTGCTCAGAAGCGCAGGATCGCCGCCGCAAGCGTGCCCTCGGGCATGTCCTCGCGAGCCAGGAGGTGAACGGCACCGCCGTGACGAAGGGTCCCGATGGCGGCCGCCTCGAGGTGGTCGTCGCCACTCGCCATGCAGGCGTCGTCAGTCGAGTGGGTGTCGGTCAAGCGGGTGTCGGTCGTTTCGTCGTCGCGACCCACCGCCGTTTCGTCATCAGCGAGGAGGAGGGTGTCGATGCGGCCCTGCGATGCCGCCCTGGCGACGGCTTCCACGTCGGTGACTGCTCGCGCATCGTTGCCTCCGTGGAGGGCCCCGAACCGTCCGACGGCGTCGCTCTTGGACTGGTCGAGGTGGGGCCGCATGATGGCGTAGGCCTCGGCGTGGAGCTCCGCGAGGTCGAGCGAAGCAGGGTTGCGGTCGATGACGCCCACCAGGTGAGAGCCGAGAGTAGTGAGTTTCCGGAAGTGGCCGCCGGTCTGGGCGTCGGCGACCAACACCACCGGGACGGGGGTGTCGGCCACGTGCTGCTCGAGCGCAGCGGCGACCCGCCGGACGAAGTCGACGAGTCGGGCCTTGTTCCACTCGGTGGGGCTATCGCCGTAGACCTGTGCGGTGGTGGCGCCGGTCGATCCGGTCTGGGGCCGTGCCGACGGGCCGGCGTGTGAGAGGTTCTCGTAGTCCGGTTCTCCCGGGACGTCGTCGATCTTGGCGGGAAGGTTCGTCGCCTCGATCTTGGCCATGGCGAATCGGGAGGCGTCGAACAGCGCCACCTCGTCGGCGGTGATGGTGAGCACGAGGAAAGCACCATCGGCGGAGAGGATCGGCAGGAGGGGCTTTACGTGGTAGCCGGGGCCGATGGCAACGTGTTCGTCCAGATCGAGGGGGACCTTGAACCAACGGCCGGCGTCGCCGTCGAGGAACACCGCCAGGCCCTGGTTCTGGTGCTGCCAGAAGGCGTAGTCGTCGACGAGCGCCGTGGCCGGTTCGACAAACGCCTCGGCCTCAGCCTTGCCCATTCCCGTCGCCACCAGCTCGTCGACGGCTTCGGCGGCGAGGTTCTTGAGTCGGATGGGGCCTTGGCGGATCTCGCTGCCGCGGATGTGGGTGGGCAGGAAGATCGAAACTCCCAACGGCGGGGCGGCCGACATCAGGGCGGAGAGATCGGATCGGGTGAACATCGTGTCCGTCTCAGCTGTGCTCGGCGCGCCGCACAGTG